>JBOHWA010000299.1:0-18515 GCA_050735855.1 Binatia bacterium | reverse complement strand
GTTCCGAACTGCACAATAGCTCCACACCACAGACGGATCCACGCCCGTGGCAATGTAGGGACAGGCCGCGCCGGACGCCGATCCGGCCGCGTGCCAGGAGCGCCCGAGGAGGAGATCGTCGCTATGGCAGAGACGCGAGACGCAGACGCTGTGTACGTGGAGATCATCACCAAGATACCCCAACCGCTGGCGGGCATGTACTGGCGCTTCTCGAACGAGTACTGCCTGTCGCTGATCAAGTGGCAAGGAGTACGACGAATTGTTCGGGTCGCCCGACCACTACGACCTGTTCAACCGAGCCGCGCCCGCATTCTTCAACTCTATGTACAGGATCCTCTTCATCGACTTGGTCATGGACATCGGGCGCTTCATCGACCCGGCCGAGACAGGATCCTTCCGGAATCTCTCGCTCGCCCAGGTTGAGAAGGCGGTGTCGGAGGACACCGTGCGCGACCGGCTCGCCGCACACCGCGCCACCGCCGAGGCGAGGTGCACACCGGTGCGCGATTACCGCAACAAGGTCCCCGCGCACTTCGATCTGGACATCGCCCTGGGGATGCAGAAGGAGCCGCCGGTGGGCCGTCGCGACCTCCGTGAATCGTTGAAGTCGATCGCGCCATTCCTGAACGAGCTGGAGCAGCACTTCGGTATTGGCCACTGCGCATACGAGCACACAAGAGGCCCCTCGGGCGGCGTTGCCGTGCTGGTCCGGCGCCTGGAGAAGGGGCTGGAGATGGAGCGGCGGAAGCGTGCGCGGCGTCGGGGTGATGCGAAGACCAATGACGGGCGAGGTGGAGGCGAAGGACGCGCTGCTTCGAGAGCTACTTGTGGTGCTGGCTGGGCGCGGTCTGGTTCCGGCATGGGCGGCGTCGGCCACGCCGTTCTCCGATCTGGAGTGCGACTGCCGGTTGGTGTTTGCCGATGCCCAGGATCGACAGGCTCTCGCGTCCTACCTGCACGTCAACCCACGTCGGCGGGCCTGCGCTGGCAGCCTAGTGCGATCGGGCCAACTCTCCGCTAACATTGTGGGCTGATGACGGCGATCGTCTCAGTGGCCACGCGCAACGCCCTGGTGGTCTCCACCGACAGTTGTGTGACCAACTCGATTGGAGGTCGAGCTGAGTATCGAGAGGTTGACAAACTCTTCCCGATCGCCGGCGTCGGGGTCGTCGCGAAGTGGGGGGAATGGACTGGCCCATCCTTTGACCACTACCTCAGCCGTCTGCGCGGTCGATCATCGGCACCTCGATCGCTGGATGATTTGGCAATGTTGGTTATGGGCTTCCTTATGGACGACTTCCGGGCGGACGAGGAGCCGTGCGAGGACATAGGCTTTCACGTGGCAGGGTTCGGTCCCGACGGACTGCCGCACCTTTACCATATCTTCTACGGCGCGCCGCGGCCCTCAGCGGGTGGCGCCTGTCAGCGGTATGATCTCTCCGATCACAGCCCGACCACGCCGGACTCGGTGTCTCTACTCTACAACGGCTCCAATGACATCGCTCATCAGATCGTGACTCGCGACATCGAATCGGGTCGAGTGCAGCGGAGTGATCTCGACCTACCTACCGGCGCCGCGAATGTGGCGGAATCCGTCGTCCTTCGAGTAGCAGCCAGCACGCAAGGCGTTGGCCCGCCATTTCGAACGGCTATCGTCCTGCCTGGGAATGAAGTCGTACTCCAGCCCACATCGCGCGTGAGTATGAGTTCCCGTCCACGCATCGTCCCAGATCCGTTCGCGCCGCTGTTCAGTCCATCAGGGGTGAATTTTGTTGACGCGAGACTGGGATCTGGGACCGTGACAGTCCTTTCCCCGCAATGGGGGCGAGATTGATAGTGCACTCAGTCCGTCGAACGGAGGTTCTGGATGGGTGATCACGCCGATGCAACGCTGGAGCCACGGATTGCGCTGCTAGCCGAGTACCGGTCCGCCCTCGACCGGTGGTTCCATGGCGAGCACAGCAAGGACACACGCTCGTACCTCAACCGCAACCTCGTTGCTGTGCGGCAGGCGGTGATCGCCGCGGGCGCCGGCCGGCGGATGACGATCAGCCCGCCTCCGGCGGTGGGTGGGATTGTGGCGCAGGCCATCGATCCGTTCGAGAATCTGTTCATCAGCTTCTGGGGTATCTCCGTGATCCCGACTGCCATCGACGCAATTGATCAGGCGATCGGCGTCTATGAGCACATCCACAACGGGACAGGTCTCGTGCGGCTTCAGTCGCGCGAAGCGATCGACATCGAGAGCGCGATCGAGAGAGCGCTGCGACCCTCCTTCCGACGGGGACCGCCGACGAGCGAGCGCGACGTGCAGGACGCCGTGGAGGACATCCTCATCGCGCTCGGTGTCGAGTCTGTGCGAGACAAAGAGGTTGTGCAGGTCGGCGCCAAGGCCTTCAAGCCCGACTTCACCGTGCCGGATCTGGAGCTGGCGATCGAGGTCAAGCTGGCGAGCGCGACGCACTCGCCTGCCGCCGTGCAGGAAGAACTGAGCGCGGACACCGCGGCGTATCTCACCCACTGGACGCACGCGCTGTTCGTGATCTACGACCTGGGCGCGATCACAGACCCGGTCCGGCTGAGGCGCGACAACCAACGCAAGCTCGGCGTGTCCGTGCTCGTGGTGAAGCACTGATGGAGGGGCAATGAAGCGGATGAAGAAAGTTGAACGTCGGGAGTTGATCCGCCGCCTATAGCGACCCGGGTGCAGAGTCGACTTGGCTTGCGTAGCCGACGGAGGACGGGCACCGGCGCGCCGCAGCCCGGCTGCTGACCGCCACCGTTGGCTTTGAAAATGCCTGTGCTCTGTAATGTGAATCGCCATCTGAGTGTGGTGTAAGGCATCTGGGAAGTGTCATTTGCACCCTCGTTACGACGAAGAATCATGGGACGAGCAAGAGGCATATCGTTTGCTGATCATTTCGGTTGGAGGGGTGGGCGATGGGAGGATTTGGCAACCGGGAAGGCGCTGTGGTTCTCCCCGGCGGGCAATCTGGAATGCGAATCTGGGGCGTACGGTTGGCCATCGAAGTCTTACTGGTTCTCACCGCGGTTCTGTGCGTTGGTCGGGCGTTGGCGGATGACTCCTCCTCGCGTGATCGACGGACACCGATCGAGCGAATTCTACGCGCCGACGGCACCGTCGACCTGACGACGGGCTTGATCGGCCCGGTGGAACTCGGCGCGCATCGAATGGTCGTCGACGCTGGTGGCGTGCCTCGGTTCCTTGCGGCAGATCAGTTCGCCCGGGGTTGCGATGCCGAAGCGTCGTGGGACCAGCGCTTCTTCCGTCGCGGTCCCAACGGCACCGTCTATGCCTCCGTGGTGGTAGGCACAACTCTTTACATCGGCGGGGCATTTTCTGAAGTGGACGGAATTCCGGCAAAGAACCTTGCGCGTTGGGACGGCAGCACATGGAGTCCGCTCGGCTCAGGAGCGAGCAGCACCGTACGCGCACTGGCTAGCGACGGCACGGCGATCTATGCGGGCGGTGCGTTCGCTGGCGCAGACGGCATCACGGTCAACGGCATTGCGCGCTGGGACGGCAATGCATGGACGCCACTCGGCACGGGGATGAATGGCGCCGTGATGGCCATCGTGGTCGGCGGTGACGGCGTCTATGCGGGCGGCGGTTTCACAACCGCTGGCGGAACCGCCGCAGCGCGCGTCGCGCGCTGGGACGGATCGGCGTGGTCAGCGCTTGGCAGCGGAGTGAACAACATCGTCAATTCGCTGGCGATGGGGGGGACGGATCTCATTGTCGGCGGTGTCTTCACCACGGCGGGGGGTGTCAGCGCGAACCGCATCGCGCGGTGGGACGGGTCCACATGGTCGGCACTCGGGAGCGGCCTGAACGGCTTGGTGGATGAAGTGGCAGCCGACGGAACCACCGTATACGCGGGTGGCGGATTCACCACTGCTGGCGGCGTCCCCGCCAATCGCATCGCGCGCTGGGACGGAACGGCCTGGGCCGCGCTGGGGACCGGTGCGGCGGGTACGGTCCACAGCCTGCTCGTTCGTGGCTCCGGGCTGTTCGCGGGTGGCGACTTCCTCAATGCGGGCACGAGCGGGGCACGCTTCGTCGCACGCTGGGACGGCAGCGCGTGGTCACCGCTGGGCACCGGCGTCGGCGGGACTGTGTATACTCTCGCTTCCACGGCGGGTGAAGTCTACGTTGGCGGCACCTTCCTCACCGCGAGCCAGGCCGCGGCCAACTACGTGGCCAAATGGGATGGATCAGATTGGGGCGGGCTGAGTGCGCTTCCAGGCGGCGGGTTGGACGAACGCGTGACGAGCATCGTTGTAGGTGCCGCAGATACGTATGCCGGCGGCTACTTCATCACTGCTGGCGGCGTGATTGCCAACCGCATCGCGCGCTGGGACGGCGCTGCGTGGTCGGCGCTCGGCTCGGGCACCAACGGTGAGGTCCATGCGCTCGCCGTGAATGGCACCCAGCTCTATGCTGGCGGCGACTTCACACAGGCGGGTGGCGTCAGCGCCAACCGCGTGGCGCGCTGGAACGGCAGCGTCTGGTCGGGCCTTGGCGCGGGCATGAACAGCACCGTGCGAGCACTCGCCGTCAGCGGCATGCAAGTCTATGCCGGTGGCAGCTTCACGACTGCCGGAAGCGTTTCGGCCAGTCGCATTGCGCGCTGGAATGGCAGTGCTTGGTCCGCACTCGGCTCGGGGATGGACGCGCCCGTCCATACCCTCCTGGTCAGCGGCACCGATCTCTACGCCGGCGGTGAATTCACGACCGCAGGCGGCGGCGGCAACCGAATTGCAAAATGGAACGGCGCGGCGTGGGGGCCGCTGGGCTCCGGGATGAATGGGACAGTGTTCGACCTCGCCGCCATAGGCAGCGATCTCTTCGCGGCCGGCTTCTTCTCCACGGCTGGCGGGATCAGCGCCAGCCGCGTGGCCCGATGGGACGGTACCACGTGGTCTGCGCTCGGGAGCGGCACGAGCGGCTCGGTAGCCGCCATTGTGGCGGCGGGGAGCGACCTATACGTCGGTGGCACGTTGAGCAGCGCGGGTGGGAGCCTGGCCAACCACATCGCGCGCTGGGACGGGAGCGCGTGGTCGACACTCGGGTCGGGTGTCGACGCGCCCGTACTCGCGTTGGCCGCCAGCGCGAACCGTCTATTCGTGGGCGGAGAGTTCCGCGCCGCCGGTATAGGTCCTTCGTATGCCTTCGGGCGCTTCGCCCTTGGCTGCGGCAACTGCCTCATCGAGAACGGCGAACAGTGCGATGACGGCAACACCAGTGCTGGCGATTGCTGTTCGGCGAGCTGTGGCTATGACCCTCACGGTGCTGAATGTGCGGCGGACGGGAACCCATGCACCGATGATGTGTGCGATGGTACCGGCAGTTGCGCAGTCGCCAATACCGCTCCCTGTGACGATGGCGCCTTCTGCACCGGCGTGGATTCCTGCGCCGGTGGAGTATGCATCGTCCACACTGGCGACCCGTGTGTTGGTGGGGTAGAATGCGCGCGCACCTGCAACGAGGATGTAGACAGCTGTTTCGATCCGGCCGGCTCAGCGTGTTCTGACGATGGGTTGCCCTGTAGTGCCGATGCCTGTGACGCAGAGGGAACCTGTGGCCATCTGGCAGCGAACGACGGCATGCTCTGTCGAGCCGCAGCGGGAGTGTGTGATCGCGCAGAGCATTGCGACGGAAATACGCCGCTTTGCCCAGTAGACGGAAAGAAGACGGATGTGTGTCGGCCGGCGGTCGCCATCTGCGACATTGGCGAATCGTGCGACGGAGCTAGCAACGACTGTCCGGTCGATGCGTTCACCGCGGTGGATACTCCGTGCCGCGCTGCCGTCGATGACTGCGACGGAGCTGAACTGTGCTCGGGCGAGAGCGCCAGCTGTCCGCCCGATGGTGCGCAACCTGACGACGCGAGCTGCAACGATGGCGATTCCTGCACTGAATCGGATCGCTGTGCAGGTGGACATTGCGTTGGCGGCGCGCCGCTGGATTGCAGCGACGACACTGTCTGCACGCACGACTCATGCGATCCACTTGTCGGGTGCGTGAATGTTGGAGCGCCCGCCAACGGTTGTCTGGCGGCGGCGAAGTCCCTCTTGATCGTGAAGAACTCGCCCGCAGACAACAGAGACCGAACCCTCTGGAAATGGAAGAAGGGTGCCGAGTTGCCCTACGAGGCTCTCGGCGATCCCACCGCCGCCAGCGGATACACGATGTGCCTTTATACCGGCCCCGCCTTGGCGCTGACCGCAAGTTCGTCGATCAAGCCCGGGGAGGGGTGGAGAAAGATCGGCAGTTCAGGTTTCAAGTTTTCCGGACATAGCTCCGCCGGGCTGATCAGCGCACTCCTGAAGGCCGGGCCAGACGGCAGGTCGCGAGCCCTCGTGAAGGGGAAGGGCACAGCACTTTCCGACGTGTCACTGCCGCTCGCCCTCCCAGCGATCGTGCAGGTAGTTCGAAGCGACTCCGGTGTGTGCCTTGAGAGCGCGTTTGCGGACCCCGAAGTTGTCAAGAACAACGAGGTAGAGTTTAAAGCAGTGACCCGATAGTGCGTAACCGCTGTCATTAGCATTCCCAGTGTCAGCTCGGCGCGAGCGCCCACCCGCCGCCCTTCACGTCACTTTGCTTCGCAGCGCTTGAGGGAGAAGTCCAGATACGGCTTGTTAGGCTGCCGGTGTACCTGGTGCCACATCGATACGCACTCCTCTGAGAAACGTCTCACCCTCCTCAGATCGCGTCGAATTGAACTCACTCGGAAGCCCGCGCTCCGAGTAAAAGAAGTCGAGGGTCGTCTTCGGAAACGCGGGGTGAAGGCAGCGGTATCCTCGCACGATCAGACGGAGTTCGTCGTTGGGTGCGACAGGCGCACCACTGACCACTGCGAGCCTGTCGAATCGGATGCACCACTGGTTCTGAATCGTGGCGCGACTCTGCTCGTCGGACAGCTCACGAACCTCATAAGTCGCGCGACGAGGCTCATCTTCGGCTTCCAAAAGAGCGGCAAAATCTTCGTGGGACTCGGGCTGGCGGGCGATCGACGCCAGCGCAACGCGTGCGTAAAGGCTGTGAGTCTTTGAGTCGGTCTCGCGACGGAGTGTCACATCGGTATGGCTCTCTTCGTTGCGAAGGAGGTACCAGTGACTGTTCGGTGGGCGCTCGAACGAGAAACCCTGATAGGCCAGCCGCGGGGACATGCCCGAGTACGGTACGCGATTGAGCAACGCGCACCCTCCGGGGACGAGCGCAAGTAGAATCAGGAAAAAACGCAAATGACGCATCTTTTGGACGCCTAATGTCTTGGCGTTCAGCTGCGGGGCGCAGCCCCGTCGGCTGCAACGCCGGGTTGGGCAGCCTCCGCCCGAATGGAACCAATCAACGCGTGCCCCCCGCGCCACCAGGAGATGTTACATGGTGCCTCCGATGACGCTCGCTCGGTGGTTGTGCGAATCATGTTGCACGAGACGTGATCGAGGGCAGCTTGGGCCAAGGGTCTGCCTTCGTGCCGAGACGATACAACGAGGAACCGATACTCGGTGTTCGCATAGAAAACCGGGCAGTCGAGTTCCACCAGCCAAGAAGCGGCGTCGCGGCGAACGACGGTCCCAGGCATCGTAGGCCACCCCAGGGCCTCGCCCATATCCCATGGATCACTCAGTTTGATCGTCACTCTCATGGGATGGCCCACCGAATCGAGCAATGAGCTTACGGCAATCCTCGAGCGCTCCATCGCGATACAGGCGCTCGGCCTCTTCGACCTCGCGGTCCTTCTGGATCAGTGCTTCCTCGTTCCACAATGTTCGACTTTCGCCGATCGGCAACGTGTCGGTCTCGCTATCGATGGCCACAACCCCCACGAAGTCCTCAGCCAAGTGATAGATCTCCAGGGTCGCTCGCAGATCGTTGAGCCGCCTCGCCCCCTCAATGATGCCCAACTCTCCGTCCAGCATGGCCTGGGCAACCTCCACGACCTTCGCTCGATCCCGCACTTCAGCGTTTGTCGTCATGCCCATCTAATGCGAGCGGTCAGTCGCGCGGGCCGCGGGCCTGCGTCGTCTGCACCGGTTTGTTGGGCACATCCGCACGCTAGCTCTCCGTGTTCAGATTCACGGCGATGACCCGAACCCGAGCATTCCTGCAGGTTCCACCCGGCGACTCCGGGTCGCAGATCCCAGAGAACCAGATTGCGCCGCTTCCCACCATGACGCCGCGCCAATTGACGAACAAGTCGTCGAAACGTTCCTCCAGAACCTGCCGACGGACCTGCTTTGTGAAAACCCTGGCGAACTCGGACAGCAGTTGGCTGCGATCCGAAATGAACTTGTGCGTCGGAGAGCCGTCGATGCGAAGCGGGTACTCAACTAGCTCCGCGACCTTCTCGTGGTCATCGGAGCGAACTGCGTCCTGAAGCGCCTTGAACATCGAACGCGCCTCCGCTTCCGCAATTCCCGCGACTGCGAAGCGATCCTCCGCTGACGCCGCGAAGGCCGGCGGAGCCAACAGAAGCGTGATCGCAACCCTGAGCGCGTGGTGCTGGAACATTATGCCTCATGTTCCGGCCAGCGTTTCTGACTCCGGCCGTGGCCAAGCCTGGCGTCTTGAACAGGTGCCAGATGACTCAAGGCGAAAGCAACTAGGTAATAACCCAAGGGCCACGACGGGGTGCTGGTGCTCGAACTGCATTCTGCCCGCCGCGCAGTCAACGTCGGCTGCAGTGATGGAATGGACTCGACCCGGCACATGCCGCGCATTGTGGCACGCCGCCCCGGGGGCGACCACACTGTTCTGCACACGAAGGAGGACTACGCATGGCCACCGTTCCCACCATCGCCGTGGATGTCGCCAAGTCGGTCTTCGAAGTCGCCGTCTCGACGCGCCCGGGTCGCGTTGCCGAGCGCCACCGGCTGACGCGCCCGCAGTTCGCCCGCTTCGTCGCCACGCGGCCCCCCGCCACCCTGCTGATGGAAGCGTGCGGCACCGCACACTTCTGGAGCCGCTGCGCCCAGACGCATGGTCATCGCGTCGTGCTCCTGCCGCCGCAGGCCGTGCGCCCCTGTGTGCCGCGCAACAAGACCGACCGCGCCGATGCGAAAGGATTGCTCGAAGCGGCCCGCAACGAGAGCATTCATCCCGTGCCGGTGAAGGCCGAGGCGCAGCAGACGCTCACCGCCCTGCATCGCCTGCGCTCCACCGGCGCCGGAGGAGCCCGTTGTTTAGTCGCTTGCGCCCACCGTTGAGAAGTCTTCGCACGCGGACCAATACCAGCGCGCAGGTGTCGTCACAGATTCGCGCACCCATGCGAGGGAGGGAATCCACCAAAAGGGCGCCTCCTGCGGCGGCGCCCGGTAGAGCGGCACCGAGGGAATCGTGGGGTCTGCAAGCAGCGAAGAACTGGTTGTGCCGCCGATCACGGTCACCAGAACAGGCGGCGTGAAGAACACCTGGTGCGCCGCGCCGGCGTCGATGACGGAATCCGTGATCGGCGACCGTGCGACAGTGACCCCGGTCTGGAAGCCCGCCACCCGTTGGGTGATGCCCAGACTGAGGATCAGGTCGGCGGCCGCTTGCTGACCCGAGACGACATCGCGCAGCGTGGGGCTGTTGACGACTGCTCTGTCACAGGTGCGCAAGTCCACAACGACCACCACTGCCGCTATCAGCACCGCGAGACCGCCGCTCCAGCCGGGTAGCTGGTCGCACAAACCGATAATGGCAATTGCGACGCCAACGGCGGCGACCCCGATGTAGTAGTCGTAGTAGTGCCCGGTCAGCGGGAGGACGGGGAGCAGCGCCGTGACGAAGATCCCCAGACCGAGCGCCGATGTCCGCCAGCGCGGATAGCCGCGCGCAGCCAGAAGTGCGGTCACCGTGAGCGCGACCACCATCACAATGCCGAGCGTCATTGCGCTCGCGCCTTCGATACCGGCCAACGTAGTGGCGTTCAGCGTCGCAGCCGCGTAGCGACCGATGTGTTCCAGCGATGCGTTCACATCCGGCTGCATCGCGTACGACCCCGTGGGCGGGCCGACGCGAACAAAGTAGACAAGCTTGGCGGCCAGATAGCCGCCCGCGACCGCGGTGGCCGGCGCCAGCTGACGCCACAGTGTCGGCATCATTGCCCGCGAGCCGAACAGTCCAACCAGGCAAAGCAGAACGGGGAGCACGATCGCGTGCTCGCTGCATAGCAACGCGATCACTTGCAGGATGCCGCACCCGACCGCACGGACCCATCCGTCCGTCGTCAGCCACCAGAGCATCGCGGCGAAGGTAACGAACGCGGTTCCGATCATCGTGAACGCCGCGAGCCAGTAGACGGCAACCGCATGACCGGGCGCCGCGGCATAGAGGATCGCTGCGGCGGCGGCTCGCGACCAAGATGCGGTCAGCCGGCGTACGATAGCGAGGACCAGCACGGTGTTGGCGAAGAAGAAGCCGAGTTGAACCGCGTGGTAGCCCGTCGCGTCGAGCGCGAACAGTTGCCGGAGCGCGTAAAAGTATCCCGTTTGCGTCAGGGGACGATACAAGCCGAACCCGGCGTGTTGGGGCTCGAGGATCGCCCATAAGGCAGTGCGTGACCCTAGCTCGATCGATCGCGCGGTCCGCAGCAGCCAGAAGTCGTCGAGAAAAAAGAAACCGAGCACACCGTCGCCGTAGCGAGCGAGGCAATAGGCGAGCAACCCCATCGCCATCGACATGCCGATGGCGGGGTTGACGCCCAAGGGTGCGTGACCGCGCGCATGCATGCCATTGTGACCCTGCGGGTGTTTTGCTGAATAGCGGCTCTGATGCAATCCTCGTTACAACGACCGCGCGATTGTACCGCCCCTCTGGACGGACGAGCGCGCCGTGTTGCTGGCTTTGGCAACTCGCGCGGGCCGGAACGCGAGGTCTCCCGTTTTCCGTTCGGCCGGGCGGCCCGCGTCGGCCGCAGCGCCTTGTCAGGCAGCTCGTTTGTGGCGTCCGGATCGTCGTGCATGAGGGCATCCAGATCTTCTGGCCGCATTCGCCTTACGATCTTTTTCAATCTCGCGAGAGTACCTGCGGTCGTTTGGGTCGTGGTTCGGATAGTGCTTCCGCGCGCACTGCTGAACGAAAGCTCCGATCTCAGCCTTGAGGCGACGAGTACGCTTGCTCATGCCTGCCTCACACCGGCGCTCAGACGCGCGGGTCGCTGCCCGCCGTCTGGCGTTGTCCGTTCCGCGACGCGGCCCGCGTCGGCTCAGCTAGAGGGCCGAAACTCAAATCCATTCCCAGCGATCTCTATCACGTCACCGGACTGCATCTCGATCTCGAATCCGTCGAGCGACGATCCCCGCGCCTCATTGATGAAGACCGACGGCCCCCAGGCCTCGGAGTGCGGTACCCGCAGTAGAGACACTCCGCTAAACTCCAACACATGCGGGGTGGCGTTCCGCCCTGGCACTGCGAACGCCTGGAGGTGAAGACGGCACATCTTCTCTTCCCACGCCAACTCCATTCGATGAAGGATCGCATCGTGGAGTGGCAGCTCGTCGAGTCGGGACGCCTGATTCACGCTTGCCATCTAGCGCCTGGCGCTCAGCCGCGCGGGGCGCTCCGGGGCGTCTTCCGCTTTTC
Source organism: Binatia bacterium (assembly GCA_050735855.1). Lineage (GTDB taxonomy): Bacteria > Desulfobacterota > Binatia > HRBIN30 > CADEER01 > JBOHWA01. The sequence continues at coordinate 6,922 of JBOHWA010000299.1, read as the reverse complement.
GAACGGCTGCGCGGCCCGCGTCGGCTGTTAGGCTACGCATGAACTGTTCATCCATCCGACCCTCCTCCGTCGCCACCGCCGTCGTCGTGACCGCCGCCGGAATCGGGTTCCCCGCAATCGTGCCCGCCGGAGTCGTAGCCGTGAGAGCCACGCCAACCAGGCTCGGAAGATGCAGTGTCACCGTCATGCCCCGTGCCAAAGCTTCGGGTCTCCGAGTGCATGGTGCCGTAGTCGCAATGCTCACCAGTTTCGGCGTGGTGAGCCACGAAGTCGCCGGGTGTGCAGAACATGGCGTAAGCGTAGCAAAGATAGGCCGTTGACACAGGCCGAGGGAACTCACGCCCGAACGAACCTCTCTGGGGGTGTAATTCAGTCGCCAGCCAAAGTGCCGCTCCAGATATGGACGGAGCCGCTGGCGGTAACTGCGGATTGCAAGTCGTCGTCTGACAATCTCGATCATGATGAGCGCCTAAGCCGACACAGGCCATCTCCCGTTGCCCGACGCCGACGCGTCCCGCGTTGGCTGCCGCGGCTCTTAGGTGGCAGATCACTTGGCGAGTTCAAGAGGCTCAAAGGAAAGCCCCCTCCACTTGGCAGCGCTCACCACCTTCCGAAACCGCCCCGACACGAGCACAAGGTGGAATGCATTTGCTCCGCTTCCAAACCATTCAGTGCTTCTGACTACGTCAGGTGCACCGACGAACGCGCCTCTGGAAAAGCGCAATGGGCCGCGATGCTCGAGGTGGTGCTTAACCCTGCCGCAGTATGGTGGCACTTCTGTCCTATTGGGTGCAGAAGTCTGCAACAGGCTACTCTCCCACTCTTCGTTCCGCTCTTTACAGGTCACGATCTGAAGTTCTGCGGAATCGAGGGCCGGCGGTAAGAGGCTGAGAATGCTCAACTGCTCGACCTCGGCGCTCGGCGTGTTCTTCGAGTGGAGAAGCGCTGGCTGGAGATCGAAGCCCGTCAGTCCTGCGGCAGCGAGGCCCTGGCGTGCCCCGCTGCGCACGAAGAACTCATCAAAGACCCAGTTCAGCTGCAGAAACTGGCTACGGGAGGCCTTGGGCTCGGCCCGCAGTCGGAAAGGAGCCTTCTGCACTCCACCAATTCCGCAGAGGTGACAGAGGTTCGAGACGTCGTAGGTGGCGTTGATGAACCCGAAGTCGTCCTCGGGCTGGGGATAGCCGTGGTGCCCGAGAGCCGACATCGAAAGCCACTCTGCCGCGTCAACCTCACCCTTCGTAAAGTGATTTTCTATCAAGTGCGGTCCAAGACGGTGCTCAGCAACGAGCCGTTCGACGTGTGGCCACTGCGGATGGTCTTCTGTGACATTGAGGACGCTGACGGCTAGGCGAAGCACATTGTCGGGATTGCCACGATCATAGTCGATTCCCAGGCGGTCAATCCCGCCCCAAAACGGATCGTCGTGCCGAGCAGCGATGCGGTGGTTGATCCTCACAAGATTCCATCCACCTAGCGCTGCCGCTCAGCCGCGCGGGCCACAACACGCGGGCTCCCGTTGTCTGAATGCCGACGTGGCCCGCGTCGGCTGCAGCGGCCTGTTCGGCAATCTCGGCTGATCGTCAAGGAGGAGCACCTTTTTCGGATGCGGTCAGCGCTCTGACCCTACGCCGCCGTGGCTTTGCCCAGCTGGTGTGCTGCCACCCTTCCTCGGCGGGCGCGACGAAATCGTGTGGTCCTGGCTCCCGAAGCCGCCAGGGCACGTACAATCGGAAGTCGACCTGTATCGACCGGGAGGTGCCCGGTGGGCGCCAGCCGATGCCATCGGGAACATGATCAGCGTAGGCGACCGAGAGGCTCAGCCATGGCGCGTCGCGCAGGGAATAGTAGTTCCTCATGGCGCCCAAATGTGGGGCGGTCAAGTACGGCGTAGGACCGCGCTGGATCCTGCCCGCCGTGTAGTACGTGACGCGGAGTTCGTATTGCCCTGGTGCGTTGCCAAAGCCGTACACGTCGGTCGGACGCGCCGGGTCGATGCATAGCCGTCTCAGCTCTCCTTGCAGAGCAGTGGGAACGGTTTCCTCCCAAACGGTCGTCCAGTTGCGGCACGTTGCGCACCCCCGGGCGCACGGCGGTTCGGGAAGGTGGACAGCCAGCGCTCGAGCGGCGGAAAGATCCAACGTAACGCGCCAATTTGCCAAGGGAATCGTTGGGCGTCTCATGGTTCCCCACGCTGCCTAACGCGAGCGGTCAGCCGCGCGGGCGCGGCAGGCCCGCGTCGGCTGCACTGCAGAGTTAGGGTGCCGTCCATGCACGGCACAGATCGCCTATCGGGGTCTTTGCCACAAATGCCCGCCATTGCGCTGCGGATGCATTCAGCTCCTGCTCGGTTGAACCATTGTAGACCGGCCCGAAATGCTGGCCGGTGAGCTGATTCAGAAGAGCCTGAACTGCGTCCCCGACCAGGGTTGGGGAATAGTGTCGACGGCCTTCAAATGCTTCCCGCGACTTGTTGCGCAGTTGCATCCGCGCACACGAGAGGGGACGACGATCACCCGCAAAAGTCGCGAGGTTTGGCACTGCGGCACATCCGAGGTTCTCTATGTCATTGAACGCCGTCTGCTGCGCGTCGCAGCTTGTGGCGGTCGCCGCCACAGCCAGTAGTTCCGATACCTTGTCGGCGGCAAGTTTCGTTGGCTCCATGCCGATCGACGCTTCTGCCATCACCAGCAGTACGCCCAGCACCATCATCCTTTTCGACGACCGCATAGCAGCCTAACGCCGGCGCTCAGCCGCGCGGGCCGCAACGTGCGGCTTCCCGTTTTCGGAGAAGCGACGCGGCCCGCGTCGGCTGCAGCGGCTTGCTAGACGCCCTACCATTCATCCGGCCAGTCGGGGTGGAGTCGCTTGATCCTGTCGACAAGCTTCCAGATCGGTTCCTTGAGATCGAGTTGGAACTCACCACGGAAGTAGGCGCGCAGTCGAGCACGAATTGTATCGTCGTCAGCTGCGACGGCATCGAGTAGGCACGCCTCGTCCGTGAGGATGAAGGGCTGATACTCCGGGTCAGGCTCCACCACGTTGAGAAGCAGCTGGACCTCCCGCGCGCGGCGTTCGGTCTCGGTGCTGGGGGCGATCTCGAACTTCCTTGGCTGCATTTGGCGGTCTAGTCAGTATGGCTGCCCGTTGAAGAGGCGACCTGCCTCTTGCCGCCGTGGGTTACGCTGGCCGTCACCGGTTGGCGCAGAGCCACCAGGCAAAGGAGGCAGGTCATGAGCGCATCTAGCATGTTCATCGGACTGGACGTCCACCAGAAAACGATCGACGTCAGCGTCGCCGAAGACGGGTGCAATGGGCGCGTGTGGCACTTCGGCACGATCGGCGGCGATCTGCGCGCGGTCGACCGCGCCGTCGACACGCTGTTGGCGACCAAGCGGCCGCTGCACTATGTGTTGCGCGCCCGCGAAGCGGCCGTCACCAGCCGCCGCATCGCGCGCCAGCAGCTCAACGCCTTCCTGTTGCGCCATGGGCGCCACTACACGCGCGCCAAGTGGACCGCGGTGCACCGACGCTGGTTGGCTGATCTGCTCTTTGAGTTGCCCGCCGAACGGTTGGTCTTCGAGGAGGCCATCGCGACGATCGAAACCAGCGATCAACGGGTCGCGCGCCTGACCGCGCAGCTGCCCCCGCTGCTCAGCGCGTGGCGGTTGCGCCCCGTGGTGGAGGCGGTCCAGGCGTTGCGCGGCGTCTCGCTGGTGGTGGCGGCGACGGTGGTCGCCGAGGTCGGCGACCTGACCCGCTTTACCCCGCGCGCGCTCATGATGTTTCTTGGCCTGGTCCCCAGCATGTTTCTCGGCCTGGTCCCCAGCGAGCACTCCAGCGGCGAGCGCCGCCGTCAGGGCGGGATCACGAAATGCGGCAACGCGCACGTCCGCCGCGCGCTGTGCGAAGCGGCGTGGGCCTACGATCAGCCACCGGCGATCAGTCGGCATCTGCTCACGCGCCAGGAACACCTCGCGCCGGCGATCCGCGCCGTGGCGTGGACCGCGCAGCTGCGCCTGTGTGGCCGCTTCCGGCGCCTGAGTGCGGCGCGCAAACATCGCAACAAGATCAACACCGCGATTGCCCGCGAGCTGTGCGGCTTCCTGTGGAAGATCGCTACGCTCGTCCCCCTCGACGCCGCTTCGCGGCCGCCTCCTCTTCCGACTGGACTCGACGGCACTCGACTGCATTTCGGGCTTGACCGCTAAGCTCGCACGCCATATTGCGGCGGGGTGAGCTGGGAGTCGGTGCTGAACGAGCCCAAGGGGCACGCCGAAGCCTGTCGGACACCGCGTTGGGAAAGTCTGATACTCAGGCACTATGTCGAATTCGCAGCTAATACGGGCTTGTCCGCTTCACCTGCGCCGGGTGGATGAGCACGCTGTTGTTCGAAACTCATAAGGAGGGAGCAATGGTCACGAACGAGCAAATTAAAGTGATTCTCGAGCGAACTGAGAATGCCCTTAGAGTTCAGCAGAACGTTCCGCTGACTCCCGGCATGGTGTGCGAGAACGGCACGGATCTGTGCCTCGGAGCAATGCTCGTGCATGAAGCCCTGGCTGTGCTTGGATCTCCTGGAGAAGCGGAGGAATTCGCTCACCGAGTCGTCCACGAAGGTGGGAGCTTCATCGAAGATACAGGAGAGCGGATCGGCCTCGACAGAACTATGGTGATGATGAGAAAGGAAATAAACGACGGCTTCGAGTCGGCGAGTCGTTTGGAAGGCGTGTTGGAAGACTTGAGAAGCCTGCGTCAGGCACAACTGAACGTCGCCTGAAACGTGACTTGTGCGGGGAAGTAGAAGAGCCCCAGGGGGAATCCCTGGGGCTCTTTCTCTAGTGTCTGGGACAGCAGCATCATCGATCGTGTCCCCAGCAACGCCAGTCCTTTACGGCGTATGCCGCTCATCTCCAGCAGCTTTTCCAATCGCAGGTGGGCACCTGGCACGCTGCTGGCATTCACATCGACGATTGGGCGTGGGAGAGCCACGAGCTGGCCGAGAGCACGGCGTACGGGAAGCTGCCGAACTCGATTCCGATCGAGCCCGACCGTGGCGAGGTGAGCAGCTGTGTGGTGAACGGCGACAACATCTCGCAGCGTATGCTGGCATTCAACGAGACGCTTGCTCAGCCGTACCAGGATGACGCGCAGCCGGTGATCGAGCAGCAGCTCGCCAAGGGGGGGACGCGGCTCGCGATGATCCAAACGAGGTCTGGCCGTAGGGCGCCGTGGGGTAGCCGCGCGTGCCGAGGAACGCGAAGGGACTCAGAAGCGTTTGGCGCCGCCCCATTCGCCATCGCCGTGATGACGATCGAGCCGTCCCACCCCGTACCGTAGTGGAGAGCTTGCAGGGCCATGGGTTCCTTCGTCCTGAGGTCGGACCTTGAAGGTGTGGCGCACGGTCCAGCTGCGGTGTGAGGCGTCGGCCGGCACGTGATCCGCTGAAGAGCACAGGTGCCGTTGTCATCCGCCAATGACCGATCCTGGGCGTGCCTTCGAGGCTTCGACGACATCGGTGATGGTGTCGACCATCAGGCTCGCTTGTGTGGCTCGCCGAATCGTCGGTCTACCGAGATCGAAGCGTTCGATTCCAACAAGTCGATGCCTATGGCTTTCAAGGAGCTTGACCGGGATCTTGCGCTGCCGATTCTCCGCAGCCTTCGTTCTTGAGCTGCCGATTCTCTTTGTTGAGTTCTGCCGCGCGGTTCTCAGCTCGTGTGCGACGGTTCTTCTCCTGAGAGTACAGATCCTCATATGTCTTCGCGCTGGATTTCGCCCTGTTCAAGCTGCCAACCATCGTGTCTCTGTCGCTGATTGCCTTGGCGAGGTCTGCCCTGGTGCTTTCTAGCTGTAGCATTACCTCGCTTGTCTCCGGGATCTTGCCGACCTGGACGTTGAGGCTGTCGAGCTGCTCTTGGACAGTCTCTGCTGTCGCCTGCCAGTACGTGCGCTGCCCGTCGGCTTCCTCGATCCTCGTCGTGAGGTCTGTTGTCTTTTTCTCCAACTCAACGTTCTTTTTGTCCGCGTCTCCGAGGTTCTTCTGAAGGTCGGCGATGTATTCAGCCTGTGCTTCCGCACGATCCTTGTAACTCGCGTATGCCTTCGTGAAGAAGATTGCCACTGCAAGCAGCGCGACGGCCGCTACTGTCACAAAATTCCCCCAATTCACGTAGTTCCATAGTCGTGCGCGCGGATCTTCGTCGCCGCGATTCTTGCGCCCCCGCCGGTCACCGTCGCCGCCTTCGCCGCCCTCGGCTGTTACTAACGGCGTTCGCCACCCCCGTTTTACGCCAAGTACCGCGGCGAACGTCATCCCCCCCACCAAATCCAGGGTCATCCGGCGCTGGGCTTCAACCTCTTGCTGCAAGTAGCTGATCACGTCTTGCTGGATGACGGCGACCGCAGTTGCGAGAAGCCCCCGCTGTCGCTCGCTCAGGTCCTCGCCTCCGCGAGCAAACTCTCTCACTGCGGGATTCGATAGCACAACCTCCAGGGCCGTTCTGGACTGCACCTCGGCTCTCATGCGCGCGATCAGCGCTTTCCTGTCGCTCATTGGTCCTCCCCTTTCCCACCCTACCGAGCCCATACAGCGCGAGGACTCGCGGTGGCTAGTCCGGAAAATCCCTTATACCTTCTCCCCCATTCCCATGCCCCGTTGATGCAACTCGTCGACCAGCATCCTTGTGGTCGGCCGCTGAGCTAGGATTCCCGGTTCGGAGATTGCCCTCGACCACCCTCAGGCCGCCGGCCTCGTCAGCCGCGAGAACGTCGAGAAGGCCAGCCGGGTGGAAGGGGCGGACTCCCGCATAGCAAGCCGTGGCGCAAGGATCTGTACGCCCTGCCCATACACCGCTGCCGTCTCGTGCCGATTCTCCGGCCACACCGAACTAGCCGCCGTAAGCGAGGCGCAGGACAGGCA
>JBOHWA010000298.1:0-3906 GCA_050735855.1 Binatia bacterium | reverse complement strand
CGACCCGCCCCGCCTGACGCGCCGCCGCGCCGCCGAGTGGCTGGCGGCGGAGGCGACACCGCGCGCCGGCGCTGCCACCGTCGTCTTCCACTCGATCATGTGGTGGTACCTGTCCGAGGACGAACGCCAGGCGGTCGAGGCGCACCTCGCCGCCGCCGGCGCCCGCGCCACCGCCGACGCGCCCCTCGCCTGGCTGCGCATGGAGTTGATGACCGCCAGGGATCCGGAAGTGCGCCTGCGGCTGTGGCCGGGCGGCGAGGACCATCTGCTGGCGCACGCCGACGCACACGGCAAGCGCATCACGTGGCGCGCGTAGCACCCGAGGCGCGCGGTGCTCGCCGGCGTGGCGCGGGAATCATCGGAAAGAGCGGGCGGGCCGCCCGCGCTTGATGAGTGCTGGGCGCCCGGCGCGCCGGCGGCGGCGACGAAGAGCCAATCGGAGCCACAGGCCGTCGCCACGGGCGGGCCCGGCGCAGCGTCCGGGTCGCGGTGGCGGTCGGGGTGGCGGTGCGCGTCGGCGTCGCGGTCGGGGTCGCCGTGGACGGCGCGACGGTCGTCGGCGTCGCCCGCGGCCCCCCATGGCGCTCAACGACGCTTTAGCGTGGAGGAAGCGCGAGCGATCTGATAGGCGAAGCACACCGGCCTCGTGCTCGACTGGTGGGATCTTGAGCCTCCAGCCCGTGTCGCCGCCCGGCGAACTGAACACGGTCGCCCGGGTGATGAATGCGATCTTCATCGGCGGGTGCTCTCCGGTCCCCGCTCACTGTCCATTGCCAACGGGAACGGATTGTCAGAGAGTTCGCCGCCTGTGCCAAATCCGGTGTTCGTCGTGGGAGTTTTCCGCTCGGGCACTTCCCTGGTGCATTCACTCCTCAACCGCCATCCGCAGGTGGCCCTGATGTTCGAGTGCGACGTCTGGGACTTCCCCGAGTCCCTGTCGCGTCGGCGACTGCGGCGAAACTGGCTGCAGCGCCTGGAATTCTACAATCAGGCGCTCTCCAGACACCGACTGCGAGTCGACGTTGCGCCCGGGGTGGATGCCGACCCCGACGCCCTCTATCGCGCCTTCGGCGAGGCCAGCGGCGCGGCGGTGTGGGGAGAGAAGTCTCCGCACTACTGCGCCCGCCTCCGGCAGCTGGCGGGCAGGTATCCCCGTGGTTCCTTCATCGTGGTCGGGCGCGATCCGGTCGACACCTACGGCAGCGTCGTGCGCGCCGGACGTCACGAGCGATTCTTCCGGCGCCGCGGGATGCTGAGCCGGATGATCTTCCTCGAGGAAGAATTGACCCGCCAGGCGGCGGAGCTCGGCCGGGCCGGTGCCCGCATCACGCATCTCACCTACGACGACCTGGTCGAGCGCACGGCGGACGTCTGCCGCGACCTCTGCCGGTTCCTCGACCTCGACTTCGATCCGAGAATGCTGGATCTCGCCAGGGCGGATTTCTCCGCCGTCTACCCCCGGCCCGAGCACGAGCATCTGCGCCGCGGTCGGATCGAGCGCCAGCGTTGCGCGAACATCCTAGACGCGGCGATCATCGGCAAACTGCGGCGCTTCCAGGCGCGCTGGGAGCGGCTCGGCCCGTGGCGCGCATCTGGCCGGTCGCCCGAGCACGGTCCGCGGCCCGAGCCCTCGATGCCTGAGCTCGTCCATCACGCCGTCGCCGGCGCCTTCCTCTCGGCCCTCGACGACTGCAAGCGCGCACTCCTCGAGTTCCTGCCGCTGTCCTGGCTCCACACGTACCGGCGCACGATGCGACGGCTCTTCCGCCGGCGTGCCTCCTGACGTCCGTGCGCCGCCCTCGGGACCCTCGGCCGCGGTCTCGCCGAATTCGGCCTGCGCCTACTCCGCGCCAAGCGGCTCTGCCGTCGAATCGACCACTGGGCCATCCGTCCGGGCTGGGCATCGGCCACGAGACCGCCGCCGTCGCCGCATCTCGGACCAGAAATCCCTTCGCTCGCCTGCCCGTGGACATACTGTATAGGCTGGTTCGACCATAGTTCTACTCATTTACTACTCATCTGGCAGTGACTCTTATCAACATACTCGTCTGTGGCCATCGCGGCGACGCGGCGTGGGACGACCAGGCCGCCGCCCTTCCGCTTTCCGGCGGGCGCACGTAGGCGGCGTCTGCCGGGGGCGCGCGCGGCGCCGCCGGTCTCGTTTCGTCGGGCAGGCCGGGGCCGCCTGTGACCGTCGGCCCGGCGGCGGCGGGCGGGTCAGCCGCGGGTGGGTCAGCCGCCGGGGCGGCCTCCGAGGCCCGGATCTCGGTCGCCTCACGAGGGGAGCACTTCGTCCCCGCGCGGCACCAGCCACGCGGGGCGACGGCCCCGTGGTAGATGACCAGCCTTCCGCCCCGGACGAGCGCAACCTTACGGCGGTGATTTCGCCGCTGAAAATGTCGCCCTAAGAACGAATATCAGGCCCGGATCGGTCGCGAGATGCCGGCTTTTCCAGGACTTACGCTGGTCCGACCCTGTTTATCGCACGCCGCGCGTAGCACCCCAGGCGCGCGGTGCTCGCCGGCGTGGCGCGGGAATCATCGGGAGGAGTAGACGCGTTGGGGAGGAAGAGGCCGATCTCCCCTTTATGCAGCGCATCGTCTGTAGTAGCTCGCCGAAACATGGCGAAGCGGATCGCGTGGCTCTTGACCGCTTTGTTCCTCTTCGCCGCTCTCGTTGAGCTCGCCGCGAGGAGTTTCGTCGGCAACATGGCAATCAGGGAACTCTTCGATTTCCACCCGGGTGACGGCCGCTGTGTTGGCCTGGTACGCAACGCGCACCTTGTCTACACGGGCTGGAGGCTCAAGATCCCACCAGTCGAGCACGAGGTGAATACGCTTGGCTTCCGCGGCCGAGTGGTTCCTCGGGAACGCTCCAAGTCCACAACCCGCATTGTCCTGATAGGCGATTCGTTCACGTACGGGCAGGGGGTTGGCGTCGATGAGACCATCGCGGCGCAGCTGGAGGCGATTCTTCGAACCGAGAGCGGGACTGACACCGAGGTCCTGAACTTCGGTATACCGGGGCTGAACGTTGAGGAAGTGGTGGAGCAATTCGACCGATTTGCGAGCCAGTGGCGGCCTGACATTGTGCTGTATCTGGTTTTTGGCAATGACCTCGATCGCGGCATCTGCCGCGGAGTTGGAGAACTGCTCGTGGCCGAGGGATGGCGGGCTCGACTCGTGTACGCCTCTCACTTTATACGAATTTCGTACATGCTCTGGGCGGAGGCAACGAGGTCCGAAGAGCCGTCGCCGAACACCTCCGAGCTGGTCGATCGGTTCATCAAGGAAACGCGACGGCTCGCATCACTTGCCGCCAGGGGCGATTCCCGCCTTGGACTGGTGTTCCTTGGCTGGCCGCTGGGTCGCCGAACCGAGGAGATGTTGCGGGGCCTCTCACAGATTCAGGTTCCTGCGCTGGACGTCTCTGACATCTTGTCCAGCCCACAAAACCACATTCCCAACGACGGTCATTTGACCCCAGAAGCCTCACGCGTCGTTGCCGAAGAGATCGCGATATGGTTGCGCAAACGGGAGGGGGTTGCCGCGTTCTTTACGCCATAGTGTCGCGGCCGTGGCCCGACACGGCGAGAGAGCTTCTCAGATCAGGCACGATCTCTCCCTCCTGCGGTGGGACGGCATCCCGACCGCAGATGGGCGAGATCTTCCTGCCCGTCGTCGCCGAACACGCCGCCACCGTCCGCAGCGCGCCCAGCTCCGGCGCGAGGGTATCGAAGGTCGCGCCGCAGCGCGCGCCCGCTACGGCAGGGTGTCGAGGGCGCAGTCGCCAAAGGCGACGGCTTCGAAGTCGGCGTTGGTGACCGGCGTGGTGAGGCCGGTGAGCAGCAGCGCGGCGGGCGTGCACTGGCCGGCGGCGATGAGCGGCGGCTGGGCGCCCGGCGCG
>JBOHWA010000297.1:0-2626 GCA_050735855.1 Binatia bacterium | reverse complement strand
GGCCCGCTTCGTGGTGGCGCGGGCCTGCGAGCCGTGACGCGGTGAAGCGCGAGCGCATCGACAAGCTGTTGGTCGAGCGCGGCGACGTCGCCAGCCGCGAGCGCGCCCGGGCGCTGATCATGGCCGGCGCGGTGCGGGTCGGCGACGCCGTGGTCGACAAGCCGGGGACGCTGGTCGCCACCGACGCGGCCATTGCGGTGGCCGGCGCCGACATTCCCTACGTCAGCCGCGGCGGGGTGAAGCTGGCCGGCGCGCTCGAGATCTTCGGCCTGGAGATCGGCGACCGCTGCGTGCTGGACGCCGGCGCCTCGACCGGCGGCTTCACCGACTGCCTGCTGCAGCGCGGCGCGCGCGCGGTGATCGCCGTCGACGTCGGCTACGGGCAGCTCGCCTGGTCGCTGCGCGGCGATCCGCGCGTCCGCGTGCTCGAGCGCTTCAACGTCCGCCATCTCACGGCGCAGGATCTGCCGGCGGTGCCCGATCTGGCTGTCGTCGACGTGTCGTTCATCTCGCTGCGCCTGGTCCTGCCGGCCATCGCCGCCGTGCTGGCGCCCGGCGGCGACATCGTCGCCCTGGTCAAGCCGCAGTTTGAGGTCGGCAAGGGCGAGGTCGGCGGCGGCGGGGTGGTGCGCGATCCCGCCCAGCACACCGCCGTCGTCGCCGCCGTGCGGACGTGCGGCGAGGGGCTGGGCCTGACCTGCCTCGGCGAGTGTCCGTCCCCGCTCCTCGGGCCGAAGGGCAACCGCGAGTTCTTCCTCTGGTGGCGCAAGCCCGCGGGCTGAGCGGGCTCCACGCGAGGGCGCGGCACCCGCCGAGCCCGCCGCGTCGCAGAGCGGTCCTCAGTTGAGCGCGTGCGGGTCGGCGCGGGCGATCAGGGTCCGGAGCTCGCTCAGCAGCTCTTCGAGACCCTCGCGCAGGGCGCGCAGCAGGGGGGCCAGATCGGGTGCGTCCTCGATCACGGCGGGCGTCTGGCTCAGCACCGTCGCGTTGGCGGCCCGAGCGGCCTCGAGGTCGGTGATCAGGCGGGCCCAGTGGCTCGACTCCGTCCCCGCTGCGTCGCTGCGCCGGACGTCGGGCACAGGGACGCCACGCTGGCGCAGCGCCGCGGCGATCGACTCGGCCAGCTCGGCCTGGCGCGCGGCCTGCCTGGCGAGGCTCTGTTCGGCCCCGGCCGTGGGGGCGAGCAGGGCGTGGGCCTCCAGGCGCCGGGCCCGTTCGCCGAAGCCGCGCTGCATGGGCAGCAGGCGTTCGGCCAGGTCGGGGAGTGGGTCGCTCGAAGCAAGGCGCATCAAGCGCTCGGCCCACGTCATGCGTGGGCGCTCTACCAGGCTGGGACGGAGAGTCAAGCGAGTGGGAAAGTTGTCGGCGCATGGGTTTGTTTGAGCAGCGTTTTTCGCTAGGGTGACGGGCTGAAGGGAAGGTGTATGGCGCGCATTACAGTGGAAGATTGTCTCGATCAGGTCCCAAACCGTTTTGAGCTGGTCCTACTCGGGGCGCGGCGCGCCAAGCAGCTGCTCAAGGGCGCCCGGCCGCTGGTCGAAAGCGACAACAAGGAAGTCGTCACCGCGCTGCGCGAGATCGCCGCTGGTGAGGTCACCCTGGAGTATCCGCCTGCGGTTGAAGAAGAAGCCTGAGCCGGCCAGGCCGGCCCGCTTGCAGACGCCGGCCGGACGGGTCGGCGGCAACGCACGGCGAGGGCGATGAAGGACAAGGACCTTTACGCCGCCTTGGGTGTCGCGCGCGGCGCGTCGGCGGACGAGATCCGCAAGAGCTATCGCAAGCTCGCGCGCAAGCACCACCCCGACGTCAACCCCGGCAACCACGCGTCGGAGGAGCGCTTCAAGGAAATCTCTGAGGCGAACGACGTCCTGAGCGACCCCGAGAAGCGCAAGCTCTACGACGAGTTTGGCATGGCTGGGGTGCAGGGCGGCTTCGACCCCGCGCAGGCGCGCGCCTATCGCGACCAGGCGGGAAGCTGGGAGCGCGCTGGGGCGGCGGCGGGCGGGCGCAGCGCCGGCGGCTTCGGCGGCTACAGCAACTTCGAGGACGTCTTCGGCGACATCTTCGACCGTGGCGGCTTCGACGACGGCGGTGGCGTCGAGCGGGGGCCGCGGCGCGGCGGTGACGCGCAGACCGAGATCGAGATCGATCTCCTCGACGCGGTGCGCGGGTTGTCGACGACGATCGCGATCCAGCGCCCCGACACCTGTCCGACCTGCACGGGGAATGGCGCGGAGCCCGGCAGCGGGACGACGTGCACCGACTGCAGCGGCTCGGGTCACGTACGCGTCGGCAAGGGGCCGGTGGCCTTCACCCGTACCTGTCCGCGCTGTCACGGGGTCGGACGCGTGTCGGTGCGGCCGTGCACGACCTGCGGCGGCAGCGGGCAGCGGGTCACAACCGAGAAGCTGAACGTGCGCATTCCGCCCGGCGTCGATACCGGGTCGCGCGTGCGCGTGGCGGGCAAGGGTGGCTCCGGTGGGGGAGGGGCCAGCGCCGGCGACCTCTTCATCCTCGTCAAGGTCCGGCCGCACCCGCTGCTCGAACGGCACGGCAACGATCTCTCCATGGACCTGCCGGTCACGGTCAGCGAGGTGATGCTCGGCGCGTCGATCGAGGTGCCGAC
>JBOHWA010000296.1:0-7020 GCA_050735855.1 Binatia bacterium | reverse complement strand
CCGTCGCACCGCGCGGCGGCCGCGTTCATGCCTGGATCGGCTGGTGCAGCAGCTGCGGCAGGTTGGCCGGGTTGAACAAGATGGTCGTCAGCATGGCGCAGTTGTGCGTGCAGTGGCACTCGCGGTTGCGGATGCTGCGCACCTGGGCCTGAAACGGCGCGCCGGCCTGGATCTCGGCGAAGGATTGCTGGCGCAGGTTGCCGACCGCGGGCAGCATCTCGCACGACGACACGTCGCCGTCGCCCCACACCACCATGTGGCTGCGCCCGGCGAAGCAGGGGATGACCTGCGCCTGGCGCTCGAGGATCTCGAGCGAGACGTTCCACAGGAAGCGGTGGTAGTTGCGCAGGATGCGCGCCGACAGGCGCGAGCGACCGTAGGCGTAGCCGGCGAGGATCTCGAACATCGGCGGGCCGAGGCGGCGCAGGTCGGCCATCGGCGGCAGCACCAGGTCGGGCACCGGCGGCGTGCCGCGCAGCAGGATGACCGAGTGGAAGTCGACGCGGCGCTCGCGCACCACGTGCATCAGCGGCAGGATGTCGTCGTAGGTCTTGTTGCTGATGACCGTGGTCATCTTGATGTTGATGCGCGGGTCGAAGGCGCGGATTGCCTCGTACGCCTCCCACACCTGCCGGTAGTTGCCCGGCGCGCCGCGCAGCCGGTCGTGCGTCGCCTCCAGGCCGTCGAGGCTGAGGCCGATCAGCAGCTCCGTCTTCGGCCGGACGGCCCGGATGGCGCGCAGGCCGTCGAGCATCTGCGGCAGCAGCGAGCCGTTGCTCGGGATGTGCACCACCTTGGCCTTGAAGGCGCCGATGATCTCGGCCAGGTCCTTGCGGATGAAGGGCTCGCCGCCGCCGATGTCGAGCCACAGCAGCGGGCCGACGTCTGCCGCCAGGCGTTGATAGTCGGCCAGCGTCAGGTCGCGCTTGTTGGTGGTGAAATCGACGAAGCAGTGCTCACAGCGGAAGTTGCAGTGGTTGGTGACGTGGACGATCAGGTGCTTCAGGTTCCGGCGGACGAGGAAGTCGCCGAAGCTGATCGCCAGTTGGATCGGGTTACTCATCGGAGGCAGTCATCTTGGGGGAAAAAGAAATTCCACCGCGGAGACGCGGAGGAGCGGAGAGCGTCTGCTTGAAAGGCCTCCGTGGTAAAGTCTCCAGAATCATCTCTAATCCGGTTTCTTGTCGAGGCAGGTTGCGACGCGCTGGCCGTGACCTCTCCGCGGCTCCGCGTCTCCGCGGTGAAGCCTTGGTCCGAGCAGGGTTAGACACTCGCCTTCAATAGGCAAGCCCCAGCGGGGCTCAACCGCGCGGGCGGCCGCGGCGCACCCAGTCCAGCCAGGCGGCGACCAGAAAGGCGAGCAGTTTGGTGGTTTCGGGGATGTGGCGCATCTTGGAGTGGCCGACCTCGCGCGGGGTGTACTCGACGCCGATCTCGTCGATGGTATGGCCCGCCTCGGTCAGCAGGATGGCGTAGTCGGCGCAGAACTCGAAGCCATCGCGGTGCAGCCGGGCGACGTCGATAGCGCCGCGCCGCATGCCGCGCATGCCGGTGTAGATATCGGTGACGCGCTGGCCGAACAGGCGGTTGAACAGTCCGGAGATCAGCCGGTTGCCGATGCGGCGGAAGAGCGGCATGGCGGGGGCGCCGGCGTGGAAGCGCGAACAGAAGACCACCGGCGTGTGGTGCAACGCCTCGAGCAGCGCCGGGATCGCCTCCGGGGGGTACTCGAGATCGGCGTCGATGGTGACGATCACCGCCCGACGCGCCGCCAGCATGCCGTCGCGGATCGACTTGCCGTAGCCCTCGTTGGTGGCGTGGCGGATCAGCCGGGCGCGCGGGTAGCGCTCGATGCGCGCCACCGTGTCGTCGGTCGAGGCGTTGTCGACGAAGATCAGGCCGTCGGCCAGACCGAGGCGGTCGATGCGCTCGTAGAAGGCGTCGATGACCTCGCCCTCGTTGAACACCGGCACGACGATGTCGACGCCCGGATCGGCGGCCCCGCTACCGGGGGCGCGAGACTGCGGCTCCTGCACCATCTTCCCATCTGATCATTGGAGGCGGGGCGACCGCAAAGCCCCGCCGTTTTCTTGACAGCAGCGTGAGCCTCGGCCTACTTGAAACGGTGAGATCTGGCGACACGAGTGAAGCCCGCGTGAGCGTGCTGCAGCCGGACACCGCGCCCTGCGCCGCTTGCCGCGCCGCGGAGATGGTTCGCTCGGCCGACGCCGTCGCAGACTACGAATACGGCATCACGCCGACCCGGCCGTTTGCGTTTTCCCGTTGCATCCAGTGCGGCAGCGAGCGGCTGGACCCCACACCATCAGAAGCCGAGTTGCTGAGCTTCTATCCCCCCGGGTATCACGCCTACAACGACGACCACGGCGGGGTGGCGTCCGTACTCGTCGGCCTCCGGGCTCGGCTGCGCGCTCGAGCCTACGCAGCCTTGGTCGGGGGAAAGCCTGGCGCGTTGTATGACGTCGGGGCCGGTGACTGCCGACACTTCACCGAGCTCCTGCGCTACCATCCGTTCTCCTGTGCCGGCGTCGAGATCAATCCGCGCATGGCGGAACGCGGGCGCGCCCGGGGCTTCGACGTCGACACCGGTACCCTCGAGGCGACGGATCTTTCGCGGCACATCGGAAAGTATGACATCGTCTCCATGAACCATGTCTTGGAGCATGTCATCGATCCGTCCGAGGTGGTCGGGCGTGCCTTCCAGTTGCTGCGACCGGGGGGGCATCTGGTTGGCCAGATTCCGACGAATACCAGTTGGGAATTCCGCCAGTTCGGACGCTACTGGGCCGGATACCACTTCCCACGCCATCTCCACGTCTTCTCACGTCCCGGTCTCCTGCGGCTCTTGATGCGCGCCGGGTTCACCACCGTACGCATCCGATCCACACCGCACGTGCAGATCGCGCTGTCGATTCAGAACCTTCTCGTCGCTCGCGGGTGGAACGCGCGGCTGCGTTTCGGGCGGGCGTGGTTCTTCGGACCACTCCTGTTCGCCAGTCTGCCGTTCGAGATCATCCAGGCGCTCTGCGGCCGATCCGGCGTCATTGATTTCGAAGCGACGCGACCGATGAAAAGTCGGGCATGACGGCGCTGCTCGACCAGGCGGTGGCGCGCGATGTCGCCCGCGAGGCGTTCGCAGCCGGCGCGCGACGTCGAGACGCAGCGTCGTTGGCGATCTACCTCGGCCACGTCGCCACGGTGCTCGCTCCAGTCTATATCGCCGCCTGGATCGGCGTCGGCTGGCACCTGATCGCCTGCTGGCTGTGGTTCGGCGTTCTGGCCCATGGCCTGCTGCTCCTCCTGCACGAGTGTATTCACAAGCTCGCCTTTCAAAGCGTGCGCGGGAATGAGGCCCTCGCCTACACGCTCTCGCCGCTGTTCCTGACTGAATTCGCCGCGTTTCGGAGTCGCCACTGGGCACACCACCGCGCGCTCGGCACCGAGCGCGACCCGAAGTACACGTACCGGGTGGACATCAGGGGCACGGCCTGCCTGCGCCTGATCATGCGGGCGCTGTTGCTCATGGAAGGCGCGGCCAAGATGAAGCTGCAGACGTCATCGACCGCCCCCGGCGTGCGCGCGCCCGGTGCCGTCCTCTGGATCGGGGTCGTTCAGGCGGGGTTTCTCGCCTCGGTCGCGATGTGCGCGCATTTGGGGCATCCAGAGGCGCCGGCAACTGCCGCCGCCGCCGCCGCGGCGGCCTACGTCATCGTCTACGGCTACGGAATGGCGAGTCTCGTGCCGCTCGTGCACACCTTGCGAGGCGTTGCAGAACACAAGCCGTGCGACGCGGGCGAAGTCGTGGTCGGCGACGCCGCGCTGCGGAATTTTTCCACCGGCCTGATCGAGCGCTGCATCTGGGGTGCGTACGGCTTCGTTGACCACGCGACGCATCATGCGTTCCCCTCTGTTCCGGCGTATCTGCTGCCATCAGTCACGCATCAGGCGATGCGCCACGATCCGACCCTGCGGCCGGTGGGCACGCACACCCAGGTGCTGGCGCGGATGGGTCACCGCGGCGCCACGCGTCGATTGACTTACCGGGGAGGCACCACTAGCTCGACAGCGGCATGGGCGCTCTGGTCGGGGTCATCCCCGCGGCGGGATACGGCACCCGGGCCTATCCCTACACGAAGCGGGTGCCGAAGTGCCTGCTCGATGTCGGCGGGCAGCCCAACCTCGCCGCCGTGATCGAACTGATGCGCGATCAGCTGCAGATCCGGCGCATCATCATCATCACCGGCTTCGGCGGCGAGCTCATCCGCGAGCGGTTCGGCGACGGCGCGGCGCACGGCGTCGAACTGCGTTACGTCGAGAACGACGCCATCGAGCGCGGCCTGTCGTACTCACTGCTGCGCGCCCGCCCGCACGTCGACGACCACTTCTGCGTCGTGCTGGGCGACGAATGCTACGTCGACTCAAACCACGCCGAGCTGCTGGCCATCGACTATCGACGCAGCCTGGCGGTCTGCGGCGTGTTGCGCGACGGGCGGCGCGAGCTCATCAGCGAGAACTACGGCGTGCACATCGCCAACGGGCGCATCCGCGACATCGTCGAGAAACCGGCCGAGCCGGGCGACGCCGCGCTCGGCGTCGGCACCTTCGTCTTCAGCCCGGAAATCTTCACCCACTTCGAAGCGGCACTGTCCGCCGGGCCGGCGACCGCCAGCGATCCGGTCAGCGTGCTCGGCCACCTGGCGCGCGGCGGGGCGGCAATCGAGCCGTTCTACCTGCGCGGCGGCTACGTGAACATCAACGACCGCGACCGCCTCAACCTGGCCAACAACCTGGTCCGCACACGGCGCTTCGCCGCCTCGAGCATGGGCCTGGTGCTGGTCGCCCAGGGGTCGGATGAAGAGATCGAGCGGACGGTCGGCGAATTCCGCGCCGCGCATCGCTTCGACCAGGTGGTCCTCGCCGTGCCGGCCGAGCGCCAGACCCTGCGCCCGGGCGGCGCCGAGATCGTCGTCGGCGCGACGGCGCGCTTCGGCGACCTGTTGCGTGGCGGCCTGGACGCCGTGCGTACAGACATCGCGGTGGCGGCGCTCGCTGACGGCTCGTCGACGCCGCGCGATCTCGGCAAGCTGCTCGAGTATCTGAAGGATGCCGACTGCGTGGTTGGCACGCGCACCACGCGCCAACTGATCGAGCAGGGGACCAACATGCGCGGCATCGTGCGCCTGGCACACGTCGTTCTGGCCAAAATACTCGAGCTCGTCTGGTGGCAGTTCGAGCCGCGCTTCACCGACATCGGTTGCGTCTACCGTGCACTCTGGACGACGACCTATCGGATGATCCGTCCGCGCCTGGTCACTGCCGGGCCGGAATTCGCCGTCGAGATGCTGCTCGAGATCCTGCAGAGCCGACGGCGCATCATCGAGATTCCGGTCAGCTTTCCGGTGCGCCGGCGCAGCGTCAGGGAACAGCAGCAGACCGTCCGCACCTTCTGGCAGATCCTGTGTCTGATCATCGCTCGCCGGCTGCGGGCCTATCGCGGCGAGAGCTGAGCGGCGCGCTTCGTCTGCCATGCGCCGTCGCGTGAGAGCCACTGCCGGCGTCGCTGCACTCGGCCTGGCGGCGCTGTTCTACTTCCATCTCGGTGCGGGGCTGACCCTCGAGCTGACCGACGAGGGCCACCTGGCCAACCTCAGTTGGCGCCTCGCCGAGGGGGGGCTGCCACACCGCGACTGGCAGACGCTCTACCCGCCGTCGGTGTTCGTCCTGCAGGGCGCGTTGTTGCGCTGGGTGGGCACCGATCTGGCGGTGCTGCACGCGGCGCTGACCGTCGCCGAGGTCCTCATCGTCTTGCTGGTCTTCGGGCTGGCGCGACGGGTCGCCGGCCGCCCCGCCGCGCTGCTCGCCTGGGTCCCGCTGGTGATCATCTGGGGGACGCCGCTGTGGATCTTCGACACGCCCTACCCCAACCATTACGCGACGCTGTGTACCCTGGCGGCACTGGCCATCCTGCTCGCCAGCCGCGGTACGGCGCGCCACGCCTTCGCCGCAGGTCTGTGCCTCGGGCTGGCGACCGGATTCAAGCAGACGACCGGCGTGGTGGCCTACTGCGCCGTGCTCTGGTTCTTTCTCTATGAGCGCGCACAGCTGCCGACCGCTCTGCGCCTGGACGGCACCGCGCTGGCACTCGGCCGCTGGGTGCGCGGCGCCGCGATCGCGGCGACGGCGTTCCTCGCCACCGCCTATCTGCTGCGTATGCCGCACGCCTGGACGACCGCCGCGTTGCTCACCCCGCTGCTGACCACCGCCGCCCTGCTGGCTCGGCGCGAGTGGCGCCAGCCGCCGGCGCCGGCACAGGTCGCCAACAGCCTCCGGCAGGCAGCGGCGACCACCGCCGGCCTGGCCGTGGCGCCCGGCCTGGTGGTGGTCTGGTACTGGCGCGCCGGCGCCCTCGCGGCGCTGGCCAGCGATACGCTCGTCGACCTACCGCAGAAGTTCACGTGGTTCACTCCGTTCCCGACACCCTCACCCGGCACATGGGCGCTCGGCGCCGGGCTCGTAGCCCTGTGGACCGCGCTGTCCACCGCGCCGCGCCGTGTCGGGCACGCCTGGGTGGTCGCAGCGCTGATCGGCGTCGGGCTGTTCGCCGTCGGCGCCGGCACCGCGTCGGGTCTCAGCAGCCTGGGGGGCTCGACGATCGGGGCGGTCAGCGGGTTGCTGGCCCTCGCCATCATCGTGCTTGTCTGGGCGACGCTGCCGGCGCTCTTCCCGCTGCAGGCGCCGGGCGCCGGCCGCGCCGCTGCCGACGACCGCCGGCCGTTGGCGCTGGTATTGTTCGCCGCAGCCTGGAGCCTGCTGCTGCTGCAGCCGGCGGCCGACCTGCTGCACGTCTTGATGGTGTCGCCGATCTTCGCCGTGTTGTTTGCCTACCATCTCGACCGCCTGCTCGCGTCGCCAACCCGCCGCCGGGCCGCCGCCGCGGGACTGTTCGCCAGCGCGCTGGTCGCCGCCACGGCGGCGCCGTTTGCGCTGACGCTGGTGCGCGCC
>JBOHWA010000295.1:0-2521 GCA_050735855.1 Binatia bacterium | reverse complement strand
GAGCGGATACGAGCCGATCACACGGATTTTCTGAGGGGTCCCTCCGTGAAATCCGTCAATCCGCGCAATCCGTGGTCGGCTTTTCGCTTTTACAGGCAAAGCCTGGTCACTGGTCACGCTTCCCTTGAGGCGTCGAGCGGTGCGAAGACCGGCCGCAGCCGCGCCCACAGCGCCTCGAGGTGCTCGGGCATCGAGCGCACTTCGCCGATCAGCGGCATGAAGTTGGTGTCGCCGACCCAGCGCGGCACCAGGTGCCAGTGCAGATGGTCGGCGATGCCGGCGCCGGCGGCGGCGCCGAGGTTCATGCCGACGTTGACGCCGTCCGGGGTGAAGAAGCGCTGCAGCACGCCCAGGCTCTGGCGCAGCGTCTCACACAGGCCGGCATAGGCGTCGGCCGGCAGGGCGAGCAGATCGGCGCTGTGCAGCCGCGGCGCCACCATCACGTGGCCGTTGCCGTACGGATAGCGGTTCATCACCACCACCGCGTGCGGCGTGCGCGCCAGCACCAGGGCGCCCTGCTGGTCGGCGGCGTCCGGCAGGCGGCAGAAGATGCAGCCGACCTCCTTCGGCGCACCGATGTAGGCCATGCGCCAGGGAGCCCAGAGGACCTGCATAGGGCTTACGGCCTATGGTTGCGAGGCGTGCGGCGGGACGCCATATGCCATGTGCGGGCTGAGCGGCAGCCGCTCAGCGGGCGGCAGCGGCCGCCTCTTCTTCTTCGTCGACCCGCACGCGCAGTTCCTTGCCGACCTTGAAGAAGGGAACGCGCTTGGCGGAGACGGCGACGCGCTTGCCGGTGCGCGGGTTGCGGCCGTCGCGTGCCTCGCGGTGCTTGACGACGAAGCTGCCGAAGCCGCGGATCTCGATGCGCTCGCCGCGCCGCAGGGCGTCGGCGAGGCTCTCGAAGACCGCGCCGACCATGACCTCCGCGTCCCGGCGCGAGAAGCGCGGATACAGTGCCACCAACTCGTCGATCAGGCCGCGCTTGGTCACCGGAGGCTCCTACTTGGTCTCGTCGTTCTCCCCGTCGCGCTTCGCCGCCCCACCACCACCCTGCTCGTCGCGATCGAGGCGCAGATCCGATCCGAGGATGTCCTCGAACGAGAAGCGGCCGCCCTCGCGTTCCTTCTGCAGGTACGTCTCGAGCTCGTCGCGCTCCTCGGACTTGCGCAGTGCCTTGATGCTGAGCGCGATCTTGCGGTCGCGCGTGTCGACCGCGGTGACCTCCGCCTCGATCTCCTGATCGGGGGCGAACATCTGCTGCGGCTTGTCGACCCGCTCGGTGCTGAGCTGCGAGACGTGGATCAGCCCCTCGACGCCTTCCTCGATCTCCATGAAGACGCCGAAGTCGGTGACGCTGGTCACCTTGCCCTTCACCTTCGTGCCCACCGGATAGCGCGCATGCATCGCCTGCCAGGGGTCGTCGGCGAGCTGCTTGACGCCGAGCGAGATGCGCTCGTTGTCGACGTCGATGCCGAGCACCACGGCCTCGACCTCGTCGCCCTTCTGGAACAGCTCGGAGGGGTGGCGGACCTTCTTGGTCCAGTGCAGATCGGAGATGTGCACCAGGCCGTCGATGCCTTCCTCGACGCCGATGAAGACGCCGAAGTCGGTGATGTTCTTGACCTGGCCCTTGATGTGGCTGCCGATCGGATGGTTGAGGCGCACCATCTCCCAGGGATTCGGCTCGGCCTGCTTAAGGCCGAGCGAGATGCGGCGGTTGTTGCTGTCGACGTCGAGCACCATGACATCGACCTCGGCGCCGACTTCGACGACCTTCGAGGGGTGCGTGACGCGCTTGGTCCACGACATTTCGGAGACGTGTACCAGGCCTTCGATGCCGGGCTCGAGCTCGACGAAGGCACCGTAGTCGGCCAGGCTGACGACCTTGCCGTGCACGCGCGCGCCGATCGGGTAGCGCTCGGCGACGCTCGACCACGGGTCGGGCATGATCTGCTTCATGCCGAGCGAGACGCGGCCGCGCTCGGGATCGTACTTCAGCACGACGACGCGGGCGCGGTCGCCGACATTGACGACGTCCGACGGCTTGTTGACCCGGCCCCACGACATGTCGGTGACGTGCAGCAGCCCGTCGATGCCGCCGAGATCGACGAACGCGCCGTAGTCGGTGATGTTCTTGACGATGCCTTCGAGGATGACGCCCTCTTCCAGCACCTTGAGGGTTTCCTGCTTCAGCTGCTGGCGCTCGCGCTCCATCACGGCGCGGCGCGAGACGACGACGTTACCGCGCGCGCGGTTGAACTTGAGCACCGCGAAGTGGCCGCGCTGGCTGATGAAGCGATCGAGGTTGCGGGCCGGCCGGATGTCGGCGTGCGAGCCGGGCAGGAAGGCGGCGACGCCGACGTCGACCTTCAGACCACCCTTCACCTTGCCGACGATGATGCCTTCGATGACGCCGTCGTTCTGGAATGCCTCTTCGATGTCGCGCCAGACCTTCGCCTGCTCCGCCTTGCTGCGCGACAGTCCGATGCCGCCGTGCTCCCCTTCATCCGCGTCGAAG
>JBOHWA010000294.1:0-4040 GCA_050735855.1 Binatia bacterium | reverse complement strand
GCCGCGCGCACCGCGGTTGGGTTCAGCACGGCGCCGAGGGACCGGCGCCCTCCACCAGGCTGCCCCTCGCCGGCAGCGTGACGCACGGCGAGGCTGACCTGATCCTCAAACAGACCCACTACCGGGGCGCCTACATCCCTCATTTGCCCGATTGACCGCATGGCCTGCGGCCTGCCAAGGCCACGGGGGGAGGAGCGCGCCGTGAAAGCCTTGGTGTTCGACGTCAACGTCGAGGAGATCATCCACCTCATCCAGGAGGCGCACGACGACAAGGAAGCCTACCTGGGCGACCACTCGCCGTTGCGCCTGTGCGACGTGCCCGACGCGGTGGTGCAGTTCCCCGACTGGTTGGTGATCAAGAGCCGCCTGACCGGCATCTGCGGCAGCGACTACAAGCAGGTGTTCATCGACTTCGAGAACATCGACAGCCCGATGGCGACGCTCATCTCGCTGCCGCAGGTGATGGGGCACGAGGTGGTCGGCACCGTCGCGGCGGTCGGCCCGCAGGTGACCGCGCGCCGGGTAGGCGAGCGGGTTGTCCTCAACCCGTGGCTCTCGTGCGCGCCGCGCGGCATCGCGCCGGTCTGCGAGGCCTGCGCCGACGGCCAGTACTCGCTCTGCATCAACTTCAAGCGCGGCCGCCTGTCGCCCGGCATCCACACCGGCACCTGCCGCGACGCCTCGGGTGCCTTCGCGCCGTACCTGCCGGCGCACGAGAGCATGGCGATCCCGGTGCCGGACGAGATCAGCGACGAACAGGCGGTGCTCGCCGATCCCTTCTCCGTCAGCCTGCACTCGGTGCTGCGCCATCCGCCGGCGCCGGGTGACCTGGTCGTCGTCTACGGCTGCGGCACGCTCGGCCTGTGCGCCATCGAGATCCTGCACAAGCTCTTCGACGCGCGCATCTACGCCGTCACCCGCTTCGAGCACCAGGCCCGGCTGGCCAGACAGCTCGGCGCGATCGAGACGATTCCCTGGCGTCCGGTCGAGGACATCATCGCGCGCTTCAAGGACATCGCCGGCGCCACCGAGCTGCTGCCGCCGAGCGAGGGCGCCCCCGGCCTGCCGATGCTGCACGGCGCGCGCGGCGTGCGCGTGATCTACAACACCGTCGGCACGGCGGAGAGCATCGAGGTGGCGGTGCGCATCGCCGGCCCGCGCTCGACCGTGGTGCTCTCCGGCGTCGACACCCCGGCGCGCTTCGAATGGTCGCCGCACTACTTCAAGGAAGTGAACCTGGTCGGCTCGAACGCCTTCGGCGTCGAGGAATGGAACGGCGTCCGCCAGCACGCCATGCTGCACTACTTCGACCTCATCCGCACCAGGCAGGTCGACGTGACGCCGATCCTCACCCACCGCTTCCCGCTCGCTGAGTACCGGGAAGCCTTCCGCTACAACCATCACCAGGGCGAGACCGGGGCGGTGAAGGTGCTGTTCGACTTCGGCGGGTGAAGCGTTTCCACCACAGAGTGCACAGAGGACACGGAGGAAAACCAAGAAAGGGAATGAGAGGAGTTTCACCGCGGAGACGCGGAGGGCGCGGAGGATTAGGGATTGCCTCCGCGGTCTCCGCGTCTCCGCGGTGAAACTCTCCTTTTTGGGTCTTCCTCCGTGTTCTCGTGCGCTCTTGCGTGAGATCCAGAACATCTTCACTCGCGCCATCGTCACCGGCGCCACCTGTGTGTCCCCTGAGCACGGCGCCCAACCTGCACTCTCTGCCAGCAGGCGTTGAGACGGTGGTGTCAAGCCACAATGTTGTGGTACGGTCCACCGCCTTTTTGGGAGGACCAGCTGGTGGAACAGACGGACAGACGCCTCGCGCTTGCTCACCGATACTCGAATCCGAGTCGGGTCGCGTTCCTCTGCCTGGTGTTGCTGGTCGGCAGGGCCGACGCGATCACGGTGACGACCACCGCCGACAACGGCCCGGGCTCGCTGCGGCAGGTGGTCATGGCCGCCGCGAGCGGCGATTCCATCGACTTCGCGGTCGACGGCGAAATCACGCTGACCAGCGGAGAGATCCTGATCTCGGACGATCTGACCATCCGCGGTCCGGGCGCCGAGGCGCTCAAGGTGACCGGCGGCGGCACGCGGGCCTTCGAGGTCGCGTCCGGCGCGACCGTCGTGATCTCCGGCCTCAGCATCGCGGGCACCGTAGCCGTCGGCACCAGCGGCGACGGTGGCGCCGGTGGCATCGGTGGCAACGGGGGCAACGGCGGCAACGGCGGCGACGCCGGGGGTGGGGCGATCCTCAACGACGGCGACCTCACCTTGCGGGACTGCACGCTCTCCGGCTCGGTCAACGCCGGCAGGGGAGGCAACGGCGGGACGGGCGGAGACGGCGCGGGAGGCACGCCGGATGGCGGCAACGGCGGCAACGGCGGCAGCGGCGGCATGTGCCAGGGCGGTGTGCTCTTCAACTCAGGCACGCTCGCACTGTTCGACAGCAGCGTCATTCCCGGCTCCTGCTTCGCCGGCTTCGGAGGACTGGGCAACAGCGGTGGGACTGGCAGTGCCGGGCCGGGTGCCACCGGCGGCGCGGGCGGCAACGGCGGCAACGGTGGCGCCGGCGGCACGGTCCAGGGCGGCTGCATCTACACCAGCGGCACCCTCGAGATCGAGGACACTGTCCTCGCTGCGTGCTCGGCCTTTGGCGGGCTCGGCTCGCCGGGTGGGTTGGGCGGCGACGGGGCTGACGACGACAACGGTGGCGCCGGTGGTGACGCCGGCGCCGGCGGCGCCGGTGGAACGGCGCAGGGCGGGGCGATCTACAGCGCTGCCGGCGCGACGCTGACGATGCGCAATTCGACCCTCAGCCCAGCCAGCGCCTTCGGCGGGTTGGGTTCGGTCGGTTCTGTCGGTGGCAACGGCGGTGCTGGGCTGGTGGCCGACGGGGTCGGCGGCGCCGGCGGCACCGGCGGGGCCGGTGGCAACGGTGCCGCGAGCGCCGGCGGCGGCATCTATGCCGTCGAGCAGGCCACCATCGTCAACTCCACGCTTGCCGCGATGTCGGCCTTCGGTGGGCTGCCCGCGCCGGCCGGGCCGGGCGGGAGCGGTGGATCGGCTGCGAGCGGCACCGGTGGAAACGGGGGCAATGGTGGCGCCGGCGCCGCCGGTGCCGGCGGCACCGGCGGGGCCGTGTTCATTCAGGGGGCCGGATCGAGCGTGATGTACGCGACGATCACCAATGGGTCGAGCTTCGCCAGCAGCGGCGGCGCCGGCGGAAGTGGCGGTGACGGCGGCAACGGGGATACGCTGGGCACGAGTGGGAGCGACGGAGCCGGCGGCGCGGGTGGGGTCGCGGGAGCCGCCGGCGTCGTCGGCACGGCGACGATCAGCCGCACGATCCTGAGCGCCAACGGCAGCGCGAACTGCGGCGGCGGGCTGGTCTCGGCCGGATTCAATCTGAGCTCGGACACCAGCTGCGTGCCGTTCTTCACCCAGCCAACCGATCTGCCGCCGAACACCGACGCGATGCTCGCAGACCTGGCGGTCAATCCGCCCGGTACGACGTTCACCCGCGCCATCCCGCGCACCAGCCCGGCGTTCAACCACATCCCGGTGGCGAGCTGCGTGGAGGACGAGGACCAACGCGGCGTCACCCGCCCCCAGGGGCCGGGGTGCGACGTCGGAGCCTACGAGATCATCGTCTCCTATCAGGTGCCCGCGCTCGGCGGACTCGGCCTGTTCGTGCTCGCCGGTATGCTGGCAGCGGCCGGGATGCTGGTCCTGCGCCGGGCCCCCCTCGCTCGTCGCCGCATTTTCTGACGCAGAGGCACGCAGAGGTTCGCAGAGGAAAACCGGTCCGCCTCTGCGACCCTCTGCGCCCTCTGCGTTGAGAAAAGCCTAGACGCTCGGCCTCTCACTTCCCGACGAAACGCGGCGCCCGCTTCTCTTTGATGGTGTTCGACTTCGGTGGGTGAGGGCTGAGAGGACCGGGGAAAAGGACTTCACCACAGAGGAGCACAGAGGACACAGAGGAGAACCCAGAAGAAGAGTTTACCGCGGAGACGCGGAGGACGCGGAGACGAGCTGCGCTT
>JBOHWA010000293.1:0-12247 GCA_050735855.1 Binatia bacterium | reverse complement strand
CGCATGCGCGCGCTGCTCGGCTTCGCCACGGTCAACACGCACAGCCGCGACGCCATGTGGCGCAGCGACGTGGTGGTCAACCTGATGGGCGTCCTGGTGTCGCTCGCCACCGGCGTGGCGCGCCTCGCCGAGGAGCTGCAGATCTGGACTACCGACGAGTTCGACTACGTCAGCCTGGCCGACCAGCACTGCCGCGCCAGCGTCATCATGCCGAACAAGAAGAACCCCTACGCGCTGTCGTTCATGCGCGGCCAGGCGCGCGAGCTCGACGGCAACCTGATGAGCGTCATCGCCACCAACCAGACGCCGTCCGGGCAGATCGACAACCGCAACACCTCCTACGACCTGCTGCCGCGCGGGTTGGCCGCCGTCAGCGGCCTCGTCCGCCTGCTGCGGGAAGTGCTGCTCGGCATGACCGTCAACGTCGAGCGCCTGCAGGCGCAGGCCCGGCGTGGCTTCACCTACGGCACCGAGCTGGCGGATCTCCTGGTGCTGCGCGAGCGCGTCGACGCCCGCGCCGCGCACGAGATCGTCGGCGCCACCATCAGCGCCCAGTTGAAGACGCCGCCGCCGCGCTTCGCCGCCGCCCTCGCCGCGGCCTTCCAGTCCGCCGCCGGGCGACCGCTCAGCGCCGACCCGGACGAGCTCTGGCGCGAGATCCAACCCGAGCGCGTCGTCGCCTGCCGCCAGGGCATCGGCAGCTGCGCCCCAGATACCGTTCGCCAGATGGCCGCCGAGCTGCGCGCCGCCGCCGATGCGGAGACCGCCGCCGTCGCCGCCGCCGAACAGTCCGCCGAGTTCCCCGCTCGCCTGCGCCGCGCCGTCGCCCAACGTCTCGGCCGCGCCTGGCCCTGACCCCGGTCGGGTGCCGCTTGTCGGCGCCCTTCGACAGGCTCAGGGCGAACCGGAACCCTTCCGTCGGTGCTGAGCTTGGCGAAGCACGCGGACACGCGGCGCCCTCGCGGGTCGTTTTCCGTTTGGAATTGCCCGCCCCCCACGCTAGCGTCGCCGACAAATGCCTGCCGCCCAAGGACTCGGAGCCCTCTTCGCCGACCCCAAACGCACCCAGCGCCCGCGCGAATCGGGGCTGACGCACGTGCTCGACAAGGGCATGTCGCTGGCCGACATCGAGAGCCTGCTCGAGGTCGCGTCCGGCTACGTCGACATCGTCAAGTTCGGCTGGGGCACGGCGGTGGTGGTCGAGAACCTCGAGGCCAAGATCGCCGCCTGCCAGGCCAAGGGCGTCGACATCTACTGCGGCGGCAGTCTCTTCGAGTTGGCGCTGCAGCGCGGCAAGCTCGACGAGTACGTCGCCTACCTGAAGGACCGCGGCATCAAGCTGATCGAGGTCTCCGACGGCGTCGTCGAACTGCCCGCGGAGGAGAAGCTGCGCCACATCGAGCGCCTGGCGCGCGAGTTCAAGGTGCTCTCCGAAGTCGGCAGCAAGGACGAGACGGTGGTCGTCGCCCCCTCGCGCTGGGTCAAGCAGATCAAGAACGAGCTCGAGGCGGGCGCCTGGAAGGTGATCACCGAGGGCCGCGAGTCCGGCACCGTCGGCCTCTACCGCGGCAGCGGCGAGATCCGTACCGGCCTGATCGACGAGATCGAGTCGCAGATCGACACCACCCGCCTGATGTTCGAGACCCCGCAGAAGGTCCAGCAGGTCTGGTTCATCAAGCACTTCGGCCTCAACGTGAACCTCGGCAACATCCCGCCCAGCGAAGTCATCGCCCTCGAAACCATCCGTCAGGGCCTGCGGGCGGATACCATGCTCACCCCGCGCGCCGAGTAGGCGCGCTGGCATTCGCCGTCGGGTCCTGGGAGCGCGGGCGGCCCGCCCGCTCCTCGCCGCGCAGCGGCGGGCGGTGATGGGAGGGTGCGGAGCCATCTGGGCGCCGCGGCGGTGCTCGATCGGGCAGAGCGGGCGGGCCGCCCGCGCTCCCGGGCTCCTGCAGCGGCACGATCCACTCCACGCGGCCCCACCGCGGCCACTGCGCCGCCGCCAGATCGACCTGCGGGTCGACCAGCGGCTGCATGGGGCGTCCGTTCAGGCTCGCCCGCCCGTCGGCGTACACCTCGATGGGGGCGATGGCCTGTCGCGCGTAGTAGCGCCGCAGGTGTTGGGCGAACTGCCAGACCAGCTCCGGCCGTGTCGCGACGCGCTCGGCCTGCTTCGGCGTCAGGTGCTCGCCCGGATCGACCACCCACTCGCGCCCGGTCGCCGTCTCGCGGACGCGGAAACCGATGTGCCCCGACTTCGTCCGCAACATCATGCGCCACGACATCCGGTGGCCCTCTTCGGTCCAGTGCACGTGCCCGGGATAGAGCAGGTGGCGCAGCGGCAGCACGACCTGCAGGGCGACGTATGCCGCCAGCGCCGCGGCGATCCAGCGCTCGCGCGCGCCGATCTCGGGGGCCGGCCGCGGCGCCGCCGGCGGCTTGCGGCGCAGGAACCAGCGCCGCAGATCCTCGCCCGGAAAGAAGAACAGGCAGAAGCCGATGCCGAGATACGGAAAGATGCCGATGCGGAAGGTGAACGAGTTGAAGAGGTGGAACACCACCGACAGCGCCACGCCGAGCAGGCGGGTGCGCCGCCAGAGCAGCAGCGGCACCACCAGGCCGTCGAAGAGGATGCCGCCGTAGACCAGCCCCCAGCGCATCCACGCCTCGCGGTAGAGCGGCCCGATGAGGAAGTAGTCGGTCTTGGCGCTGAGCCAGATCGTCAACGGCCGCCCCGCCAACCAGTCGGCGTCGAACTTCGCCAGCGCCGCGTAGAAGTAAACGATGGCGATCTGCACCTGGAAGATCGCGATGCACCAGCGCGGGCAGGTGAGGCTGCGCCGCGCCGGATCGCGCCGCGCATCCCAGCTCGCCCAGGCGTTGGCCGGCGTCGGCAGCAGCAGCAGGCAGAGCAGGATCAGCAGGTAGTAGTGGTTGTTGTAGCTGACGGTCTGCATGACGTAGGTGCCGGTCCAGAGCAGCGTGAACGCCGCCAGCGCCGGCCGGAACCAGGCGCCCAGCATCACCAGCAGCGCGCACCCCGCCATGGCGAGGAAGTACGCGAACATGCCCCAGCCCGGCAGCGGTCGGACCCACTCGAAGCCGATGATCGGAAACAGCACCGTCGGCTCGACCAGGTTCTCCCGCACCCAGCCGGTGGCGATCGCCCCGGCCGATTCGAGGAAGCAGAGCAGCCCGAACAGGATGCGGAAGAGAATCAGCGCCGAGTTGTCGACCGGCTCGAACAGCCAGCCCGTCAGGCGCCCGCGATGCATGGGCGCCGGTATAGCCAGCCGCGCCGCCGCGGTGAAGCGGCGCGGATCGCCGCTAGCGGGCGCGGACTTCGAGCGCGGTGATGTCGTCGATCACCACCAGCACGTCGAAGAACTCCTTCTGGCTGGGCTCGCTGAGCACCACCAGGTGGTCGCCGACATCGCCGATCCTGGCGGTGTAGCTGTTGCCGTTCTTCAGCACCACGGTGACCGGCGCCTTGGCCTGCGCCAGGGCGCTGAGGTTGTCGCGCATCGTCGTGGTCGGGTTGAGCGGTGACTTGGCGATGGCGGGGGTGGCGATCGTGGCGCAGATGGCGGCGATGACGAGGGCTCGGGTGGCTGGGGGCATGGCTTGGCTCCTTGGTCGGTTGGCTTGGTTGGGGCCGGGGGATCGTCGCAGCGCGGCACCACGCTGCCGCGCTCCAACCGCGGCGGCTGCTAGCCGGCGCGGCGCAGTCGCAGGCGCTCGGCGGCGGCCGGCAGGCGGTTCAGGGCGCTGACCAGGGCCTTCAGCGAGGCGGCGATGATGCTGTCGTCGATGCCGACGCCCCAGCGCACGGTGCCGTCGGCATCGGCGGCCTCGACGTAGGCGACGGCCTGGGCATCGGAGCCCGCCGAGACCGCGTGCTCGGCATAGTCGTGCACGTTCACCTCGACCCCGAGATCCTTCGCCAGACCGTGCACGAAGGCCGACAGCGGTCCGTTGCCCTCGCCGGCGATCTCGGCGGCGGCGCTGCCGTTGTGCAGGCGCGCGGCGACCCTGGTGCCGGCGCTGCCGGTGATGACCTCGTGGCTGATCAGGCGCAGCGCCGCCTGGGCGGGCAGGTATTCGGCCTCGAAGGCCGTCCAGAGGTCGTCCGGCGTGATCTCGGTGCCGGTGTCCTCGGTGATCGTCTGGATGGTGCGGGAAAACTCGATCTGCAGCCGCCGCGGCAGCACCATGCCGTGCTCGGACTCCATCAGGTACGCGACGCCGCCCTTGCCCGACTGGCTGTTGACCCGCACCACCGCTTCATACGAGCGGCCGACGTGCTTGGGATCGATGGGCAGATAGGGGACGCCCCACTCGCTGTAGTCCTCGGGCAGGGCCGCCAAGCCCTTCTTGATCGCGTCCTGATGCGAGCCCGAGAACGACGTGTACACCAGATCGCCGCCGTACGGATGGCGCGGATGGACCGGCAGGCGATTGCAGTACTCGGCCACCCGCCGCAGATGGTCGATGTCGCTGATGTCGAGCTCGGGATCGACGCCGGAGGCGAACAGGTTCATCGCCAGGGTGACGATGTCGACGTTGCCGGTGCGCTCGCCGTTGCCGAACAAGGTGCCCTCGACGCGGTCGGCGCCCGCCATCACGCCGAACTCCGCCGCCGCCACCGCACAGCCGCGATCGTTGTGCGGGTGCAGCGACAGCACGATGCGGTCGCGATCGCGGATGGTGCGATGGAACCACTCGATCACGTCGCCGTAGACGTTCGGCGTGTAGCACTCGACCGTCGCCGGCAGATTGAGGATGAGCTTGCGCCGGTCGGCGTCGGGCTCGAGGACGGCCATCACCGCCTCGCAGATCTCGACGGCAAACTCGGGCTCGGTGAGGGTGAAGCTCTCGGGCGAGTACTCGTAGCGCACGGCGGTCCCCGGGAGGGTCGCTTCCAGCCGGCGCGCCAGCGCGGCGGCGCCGGTCGCGATCTCGACGATGCCCGGCTTGTCGAGGCCGAACACCACCCGGCGCTGCAGCGGATTGGTCGAGTTGTAGAAGTGCACGATGGCGCGCGGCGCGCCGCGCAGACACTCGTAGGTGCGCTCGATGAGCTCCGGCCGACACTGCACCAGCACCTGGATGGTGACGTCGTCGGGAATCAGATCGCCCTCGATCAGCAGGCGGATGAAATCGAAGTCCGGCTGGCTCGCGGCCGGGAAACCGACCTCGATCTCCTTGAACCCCATCTGCACCACGGCATCGAACATGCGGCGCTTGCGCTCGAGGTCCATCGGATCGATCAGCGCCTGGTTGCCGTCGCGCAGATCGACCGAGCACCACAGCGGCGCCCTGGTGAGGCGCCGGTTCGGCCAGGTGCGATCCTCGAGCACGACCGGGATCCACGGCCGGTACTTCTCGAACGGCATCTTCTTCGGCGTGACGGAGGGTGGTGGCATGGGTCGGTCCTTCTGGCCCGCGATGCAGTGTTTCTAGCGCAACTGCCCGGCGCCATGCGAGGGAGGGCGGATCAGGGGGGGGCGTCGACGGCCGGACGGCGTCGCCACCGCCGTGCGGCCGGCGGGCTCAGATCTCGTAGTACAACGGGCCGGCAGGCCCATGGCGCCGTGGGCAGTCGGCGCAGAAATCGGACAGCAGCTCGTAGGCGAAGCGGATGGCGAGCACCGTGCTCGTCTGCTTGACCGGCTGCTCCGCAAACACATGGGAGGCCTCCAGCTTGTCGGACAGCCCGCAGTTCTGCATGCGGGTCAGCATCGACTCCTGCACGCCACACAGGACCACGTGAACGCCGCGGGCCTGCAAGTGATCGACGAACTTCTCCAGCAGCGACAGGCCGACCGCGTCGGCGTTGCGCGCGCGCTTGAGACGCAGCACGACCACCTGCGTCGCCGGCTGGACGCGCGCTTCGATGGTGTCGAGGTGCTGCTCCAGGCTCGCCCCCGAGCCAAAGTACATCTCGCCCTCGAGCCCGAAGATGAGGATGCGATCGCAGCCGGCGTCGGTTGCCCGCCGCTCGCGGACGGTGCGCTCGATGGTCACGACGAACTCCGTCAACAGCATCCGCCCGGTGCGCGGCACGGCCAGCATGAACGACATGAAGACGCCGATCAGCACGCAGAACTCGATCGAGATCGCGACCGCCGCGACGGCGGTGGTGGCGACGATCACTGCGTCGAAGCGCGAGGCGCGCATGTGGTAGCGGAGGTCGCGCAGATTCACCATGCGCGCCGCGGTGATCATCAGGATGCCGGCCAGCGCCGCGCGCGGGATGTAGCGCGCGTACGGGGCGAGCACCAGCATGAGCAGCGCGACGGCGGCGGCCGAGACGACGCCCGACCACTGCGTCTGGGCCCCCGCCTGCTGGTTGATGGCCGAGCGCGTCAGCGAGCCCGAGCCCGGCATGCATTGGAAGAAGCTGCCGGTGAAGTTCGCCAGCGCCTCGCTCAGGCACTGCTGGTTCATGTCGAGCTTCTGCCCGGTCACGGACGCGATGGCCTTCGCCATCGAGACCGCTTCGAGCAGGCCGAGCAGCGCGATCGCCAGGGCGCTGCCGGCGAGGTCCTGCAGATAGGGCGCGCCGATCGCGGGTAGTTGTGGCGAGGGCAGCGCCGCGGGGATCTCGCCGACCACCGCCACGCCCCGCTCCACGAGCCCGAGCTGCGCCACCGCCACCGCCGCCAGCACGACGACGATCAGCAATTCCGGCAGGAGCCGCACATCGAGGATGCGTTTGACCCAGCGCAGCGCCAGGACCAGGGCGATCGCCGCGATCCCGGTGGCCAGCGTCGGCGCGTGGATCGCTCCGCCCTGGGTGATCGTCAGCCAGAAGCGGGCGAGGAAGTTGGCGTGGACGTCGCCGACCGCGTGCAGCCCGAGCAGGTTCTTCGTCTGATCCAGCACCAGCAACACGCTGGCCCCGGCGGTGAACCCGATGATGACGGAGTGGGAGATGTAGCGCGTCAGATCGCCGAGCCGCAGCACGCTGATGCCGAGTTGGATGGCGCCGACCAGGAAGGCGATGAGGATGGCCGCCTGGATGCGTTCGTCCTGGGTGGCGAGCGCGCCGATGGCGCTCAGGAGGGCGATCGAGATGGCGTTCGTCGGCCCGTTGATGAGTTGCCGCGACGAATCGAACAGCGCCCCGATCGTCGTCATGACGATGGCGGTGTAGAGGCCGTACTGGGCCGGCAGTCCGGCGATCATCGCGTAGGCCATCGCCTGCGGCAGGGCGACGGCGGCGACCGAGCACCCGGCCAGCACGTCCGCCCGCGCGGCGGCGAAGCTGTACGTCCGCAGCGCATCGAAGGCGGGGACGTACTGGTACAGGAGCCTCAGGCGGGGGGCGGTCGTGGCGGACATGGTCGTCTCAGGAGCCCGACGCAGTTAGCAGAATGCCAGCAGGGAGCGAAGGCGGGGCGTGTCGTACCTCGACCTGAGCGCCGGCCCGATCGAGGGTGGCGAGGAAACCAACTGCACCGCCGATCTCACCTGGTTTCTCGACTACTACCTCGCGCTCAGCGTCGAGGTCTGGTGATCGATACCGGCCGGTTGACGCCGGACGCGGAAGCGAGCAGATCCTCGCCCTGGGCCTGTGGTGACCCGGAACGGGGTTGCCGGCGCGAACCCAGGCGATGTCGAAATCGCCGGGGCGGGCGGCGTCATTTGGGTAGCGGAGCATGGTGCCCGCCGATGACGGATGAAGGAGACTGCACATGCAATACCTTTTGCTGCTCTATTCGAGCGAAACCCGGTGGCCCGAGATGACGCGGCCCGAACAGGAGCAGGCGATCGCGGCCTACGGCGCGTTCACCGAGGCGCTCAAGAAGGCAGGCGTGCTGATGGGCATGAACCGCCTCCAGCCGACCTCCGCCGCGACCACGGTGCGCGTCACGGATGGGAAGCCGCAGGTGCTCGATGGTCCGTACGCCGATTCGAAGGAGCAACTGGGCGGCTACTTCCTCCTCGAGGTCCCCGATCTCGACGCCGCGATCGCCTGGGCGACGCGCTGCCCGGCCGCCGCGTACGGTACCGTCGAGGTGCGGCCGGCCTGGGTCACGCCGGGGTGATCGGCGGCGGGGCACGGGCGCGATGAGCGCCCGCGCCGGCGACGAGCGGGCGCGCAGCACGGCCGACGCGGTTGCGCGGCGGAGCTACGGCAAGCTCGTCGCCTTTCTCGCCGCCCGGACGCAGGACGTCGCGGCCGCCGAGGACGCGCTGTCGGAGGCGGTCGCGGCGGCGCTGGTCGACTGGCCGCGCAACGGCTGTCCGGCCAACCCGGAAGCGTGGCTGCTGACCGTCGCGCGGCGCAAGGCCATCGATCACGCCCGCGGCCGGCAGCGCGGCGATCTCCTGGCCGGGCAGTTGCAGCTGCTGGCGGAGGGGTTGGCGGCGGCCGCGGCGCCGGCGGCGATTCCCGATCGCCGTCTGGCACTCATGTTCGCCTGCGCGCATCCGGCCATCGACGTCGGCATCCGTGCGCCGCTGATGTTGCAAGCGGTGTTGGGCCTCGGCGCCGCACGCATCGCCTCGGCGTTTCTCATGTCGCCGGCCGCGATGGGCCAGCGCCTGGTGCGCGCCAAGAACAAGATTCGCCAGGCGAACATTCCCCTGCGCATCCCGGAGGGCGAGGAGGTCCGGGAGCGCCTGGCGACGGTGCTCGATGCGATCTACGCCGCGTTCGCCGAAGGCTGGATCGATCCCGCCGGGACAGACGTCGCCCGCCGCGACCTTGCCGACGAGGCGATCTTCCTCTGCCGCCTGGTGGTCGACCTGCTGCCGTCCGAGCCGGAGGCGCTCGGCCTGCTCGCCCTCATGCTGCACGCCGAGGCCCGCCGCGGCGCCCGCCGCACCGCGCACGGCGAGTTCGTGCCGCTCGGCGAGCAGGATGCCGCCCTGTGGGACGCGCCGATGATCGACGAGGCCGAGGCGCTCCTCCCGCGCGCCAGCGGGCTCGGCTCGATCGGCCGCTATCAGCTCGAAGGCGCGCTGCAGTCGGCGCACGTCTTTCGCTGCCGCACCGGACAGGCCAACTGGGCGGCGGTCGTGCAGTTGTACGACGCGCTGCTGACGCTCACTGGCTCGCCGGTGGTGGCCATCAATCGCGCCCTGGCGATCGCCGAGATCCAGGGCGCCGGCGCCGGGCTCGAGGCCCTCGAAGCGGTCGCGGTCGATGTGCGGCTGACTGAGTATCAGCCCTACTGGGTCGCGCGCGCCGAGCTGCTGGCCAGGACCGGCGCGAGCGGCGCAGCCGGCCAGGCGTACGAGATCGCCGCCGGCCTCGAGCGCGACCCCGCGGTGCGCCGCTTCCTGCAGCGACGCCAGGCGGCGCTGGCGCCCTGAGCGCCCGCGCCGGCGGCGGGCGCGCTTGTTGGCCGACGTGGCGCACCCTATATCGGTTCCCATGCTGGAATCGCACGCCGAGGTGCTGGTGATCGGGGCCGGGCCGACCGGGTTGTTCTTCGCCGGCGAGCTGGCTCGGCACGGGGTGCGCGCGCGCATCATCGACACCTCGCCGTCACCCCACCGGCAGACGCGCGCCACCGGCGTCCAGCCGGCGGCGCTGGAAGTCCTGCATCGGTCCGGCGTGGTGGAGGCGTTCCTCGCCGAGGGTGTGCCGGTGAAGGGGCTGCGCGTGCTGGACCGCGATCGGCGTGAGGTCTTCGTCACCACCCCTGCGCCGATGCAGACGCCGTATCCCTATGCCCGCTCCATGCCGCAGTGGCGCACGGAGGAGATTTTCACCCAGCGCCTGAGCGCTTTCGGCATCGACGTCGAGCGCGGAGTGACGGCGCAGGAGATCGTCCGCTCGGAGCGTGGGGCCCGGGTGCACTGTGTCGACCAGGCGGCGCGCGGGCTCGTCATTCATGCCGACTATCTCGTCGGCGCCGGCGGCGCCCACAGCCCGGTGCGGGGCGCGCTGCACGAGAATCTCGAGGGCATCACGTATCCGCGCCGGTACCTGGTGGCGGACGTGCGCAGCGCCGGCGTGCACAGCGAACGCAACCTGCTCAGCGTGGCCATTGCGGCGACCGGGATGCTGATGGCCGTCGAGCTCCCGGCGGAGCGCACGCTGCTCGTCATGGATCTCCCCGACGGCGAGATCCCCACGGCAGCCCCGGGGATCGACGAAGTGCGCCGCGCGCTGGCCGGCCACCTGGCCAACCCCTTCGCGATCTCCGACCTGCGCTGGGCATCGATGTACCATACCCACCGGCGGATGGTGCCGCGATTCTCCGAGGGCCGCTGCTTCCTCGCCGGCGACGCGGCGCACCTCTGCAGCCCACTCGGGGGCGAGGGGATGAACTCCGGCATCCTCGACGGCGCCAGCCTGGCCTGGAAGCTCGGCGCGGTGCTGCGGCGCAACGGCAGGCGGAGCCTGCTCGATGCCTATCATCCCGAGCGCGACGAGATCGCCCGGCAGGTGCTCGCCAGTTCCGAGGCCATGCACGACTTCTACTATTCACTGGTCGCGATGGCGGCGGCGGGCGCGCCGCTCGCGCCGCCGCCCACCGGCGGCGACCACAAGGTCACGTCCGGAGCGATGCTCGACGTGACCTTTCCCCACAGCCCGATCGTCGGATTTCACGGCGCCCCGAGCCCTGACGAAGCGCCGCGGCCCGGCTGCCGGTTCCCGGCGCGCACGCGCCTGCAGGGCTGCCTGCACCATCTGGTCCTCTATGGATCGGTGCCGGGCAGCGACCGGGCGCGCCTGGTCGGCCGCTGGAGCGGCGCGCTGGAGATCCTCGACGGCGCGTCGGTGTGCCCGACCGATCTGGCGGGGGTGTCGCCCGCCGGCGCGGTGCTCGTCCGGCCGGATGGCTACATCGGCTTCCAGGCGCAGAGGTGGAACGACGAAGCGCGGGACGCGCTCGATCGCCATCTCGAGCGGCAGTTCGCGCCGGCCGGTGGAAGCGCCGGCTGAGCGCCGTCGATCACGCTGCCGCGGTTGCCACCGAGCCGGCGGGCGCGCTAAGCCGAGCGCACGTCGAGTCGTCCTGTCGAAGGTGCAGACATATGGCTGAGCTGAGGCGCGTGGCGGCAGATACACCGGTTGAGCGCGTCGTCGAGGTGTTGCTGCAGGACGGCGGGGTGATCGTCGAGCAGCTGATCGACGCGCGCACCGTGGCCGCGATCAACCGCGAAGTGGACGGCTGGGTCGAGGCCGCCGACCCGGCGATGCGCCATCTCAACCCGGCGATCCAGATCTTCTTCGGCGAGCGCACCAAGCACGTCGGCGGCATCGCCGGAAAGTCGCGCACCTTCGCCACCGAGGTGATGATCCATCCGCTCCTGCTCGGCCTGTGCGATGCGATCCTCGGCCCGTCGTGCGCCTGCTACCAGCTGAACCTGGCGCACCTGATCGCGCGCGGGCCGGGCGCCGAGCATCAGTACCTGCACCGCGACGAGCTGGTGTGGAACATGGTGCCGCGGCCGCATCCGGAGCTGCAGCTCGCGTCGATCGTCGCCCTGGTCGACTTCGACGCCGCCAACGGCGCGACGCGGGTGGTGCCCGGCAGCCATCGCTGGGCGCACGATCGCTGCGAGCAGCCGCAGGAGATCGCCGACGCCGCGATGCGCGCCGGCTCGGCGGTGATCTACCTCGGCTCCACCATCCATGGCGGCGGCGCCAACACGACGAGCGCCGCGTGGCGGCGCGGCGTGCACCTGAGCTACACGCTCGGCTGGCTGCGCACCGAGGAGAACAACTACCTCGCCGTGCCGCCAGCGGTGGCCCGCACCCTGCCGCGCCGCTGCCAGGAGGTGCTCGGCTACGCCGTGCACGACGCGCTGCCGCGCACCGGCGGCTACCTCGGCATGGTCGCCCTGCGCGATCCGCTCGATCTCCTCGCCGAGGGCGCGCTGGACGCGGATCCGCAGCGGCCATTGCCGTAGCGCCCCGTTCCGACGCGCCGCGCTCCTCGTCCGCCGCTAGCTCTTCTTCGGATGCGGCGTGCCGAGGTACGGGAACGTCTTGAGGACGTCCGTGTGCGGCTTGAGGCCGCTGGGCGGGATGTCCCCCTTGGAGAGGAAGGCCAGGCGGTGATCGATGACATCGTCGGTGAAGACGCGGCCGTTGGGATACTTGGCGGGCTTCCCGGGGGTGAGGCTCAGCATGTCGGGCAGGATGGCGTCGGCGTCGATCGCGGCGATGGCCTCCTCCCGGGTGTAGTTGCCGGTGTGCCCCATGAGGTGGACGAACTGATCGAGCCAGCGCTTGCGGTCGTTGACCGGCTCGCTGCCGTTGTATTCCTCCTTGGTC
>JBOHWA010000292.1:0-1705 GCA_050735855.1 Binatia bacterium | reverse complement strand
GTGGTGGGCGGTGGCAGCGCCGTGGCCGTGTCGGTCGCGGACGGCAGCGGGCTCGGCGTCGCGGTCGCGGTCGGGCTCGATACGGCCGTCGCGCTCGGGCTGGAGGTCGGGCTTGCCGCGGCGCTGGGGCTCGGCGTCGTGGTCGCGCTCAACGTCGGCGTGGCGCTCGACGTCCGCGTGGCGCTTTGTGTCGGCGTCGCGGTCACGGTGGGCGTCGGCGTCGCCGTCGCGGTCGCCGTGCGGGTGGGCGTCGCGGTGCACGGCGGGCCGCTGCAGCCGGAGTTGGGGTTACAGGTCTGGCAGGCATCGCACACCAGCGCTGCGCCGCCCGTGCACGTGCCAGCGCCGCATTGGTCGCCGGTGGTGCAGGCGTTGCCGTCGTCGCAGCCGCGCGTGTGGTCGACGTGCAGGCACTCGAAGCCGCCGCCGCACACGTCGTCGGTGCAGGCGTTGCCGTCGGGACTGCAGGCAGTGCCCGGCGTCGACCGCGCGTCGGCCGGGCAGAAGGCGCTCACGCCGCTGCAGACCTCGGCAGGATCGCACGGCCCGAGCCCGGCGCGGCAGGTCGCGCCGAGCGCGATGAACGTGCAGTCGATCGCGCAGCAGGAGCCGGCGGCGCCGTTCTGTGCACCGCGGTCGCAGTTCTCGCCGGCGTCGAGCGCCCCGTTGCCGCACGCCACCGCGGTCAGGGTGATGGCGAACACGCCGCCGCCGTTGGAGGCGGCGAACAGGCGGCGCGAATCGAGCGGGTCGACGGCGAGCGCGTTGAGCCCGCGCACCGACAGGCCGGCGGTGATGCCGACCCAGCTCGCGCCGCCGTCGCGGCTGCGCAGCAGGCCGAGCGAGCTGGCGGCGTAGAGGGTCTGCGGGTCGAGCGGATCGAAGATCAGGTGGGACACCGTCGCCGTGCTCAGCTGGCCGCCGGCGCCGCCGTTCGCCGGGCTCCAACTCGACGCGCCGTCGATCGACTTGAACACGCCGGCGCCGCCGGTCCCGGCGTAGACCAGGTCGGAGTCGAGCGGATCGACCGCCAGGGCGAGCACCAACCCGAAGAGCGGCAGGCCGGCGCTGGCCGGCTGCCAGCTCGCCGCGCCGTCGCTGCTCTTGAACACCCCGTCGCGCCCGCCGGCGTAGAGCACGGCGGGCAGCTGTGGATCGAGCGCCACTTCGTCGATCGCGCGGCCGTCGAGGTCGCCGCTCGGGCGCGTCCAGTGGGCGCCGCCGTCGACGCTCTTGAACACGCCGCCGCCGGGCTCGGCCGCGCCCGGATCGAGCGGCGCAGCGGCGGCGTAGATGATCGCGGCATCGGACGGATCGAGCCCCAGCGCGCGCACGCGGCTGGCGGCGATGCCGTCGCTCGACGGCAGCCAGGTGGCCGCCCCGTCGACGCTGACGTAGAGCGGCGCCGCCGGTGTGTTGCCCGGGTTGATCGCGGCGTAGACCCGCGCCGGGATCTGCGGCGCCACCGCCAGCGCCTCGACCTCAGGCCCCGGCAAGCCGGCGTTGGCCGCAGCCCAGGTGGCGCCGCGATCGCCGCTCGTCGCCGCGCCGTTGGCGAAGGTCCCCGCATAGAGAGTCTGCGGTTGCGCCGGATCGAGCCCCAGGCTGCGCACCAGCGTCGCCGAGAAGCCGGCGTTGGCGGCGCTCCACACCCCGCCGCCGTTGGTGCTGGCGTAGACGCCGGCGCCGCCGGACGGCCCGGCGA
>JBOHWA010000291.1:0-2323 GCA_050735855.1 Binatia bacterium | reverse complement strand
CTACAGACTAGGAGGTTCGCAATGAAGATCGTCGTGATCGGCGGCACCGGCCTGATCGGCTCGAAGACCATCCCGATTCTGCGCCAGGGCGGCCACGAGGCCCTCGCCGCCTCACCCAATACCGGCGTCAACACCATTACCGGCGAGGGCCTCAAAGAGGCAATGGCCGGCGCGCAGGTGGTGATCGACCTCAGCAATTCGCCCTCATTTGAAGACAAGGCGGTGCTGGAATTCTTCGCGACCTCCAGCCGCAACCTTCTCCGCGCGGAGGCCGCAGCGGGCGTCGGGCACCATGTCGCGCTCTCCATCGTCGGAATCGAGCGCACCCCCGACAACGGCTATTTCCGCGCCAAGGTCGCCCAAGAGAAATTGATCGAGGCCTCCGGCATCCCCTACACGATCATCCGCGCGACGCAGTTCCTGGAATTCCTCGGCGCCATCGCCGATTCGAGTACCAAGGAAAACATCGTCAGGCTTTCGCCCGGCCTGTTCCAGCCAATCGCGGCGGACGATGTTGCTGCCAGCGTTGGAGAGGTGGCGCTCGCGGCGCCGCGAAGGGGCATCGTCGAGATCGCCGGCCCCGAACGAGCGCCGTTCAACGAGCTCATCGCCCGCTATCTGAAGGCGGTCGACGACCCGCGTGCGGTCGTGAGCGACCCCGAGGCTCGATACTGGGGCGGCCGGGTCGAGGAGCACTCGCTCGTGCCGTTGGGTGAAGCGCGCCTCGGCCGCATCGGTCTCGACGAATGGCTCCGCCGCTCACAGGCAAGAGTCTGATGCTGTGTCGGAAGGTACGCCCGTGCCGGTGCGCTGATTGGGCAATGCCCGAGCGGGCCGTTGCACCCGGGGGGCTCAGGAACCGCTGGTCGGACGATGTCTCGCGGAAGTAACCTTCCTTCTGTTCGAAGATGACTTCGAGATAGTCGCCTTCCGCGCCGTACCAGATCTTCACGTTCTTGGCGGCCATAAGTGCTCCGGCCGCGCGAGGGTCTCGCCGGGTGTCAGATAGCCGCTGATGCCCACCGACGTGTAGGGCCCTCCTTGCAGCAGCGGAGGGTAGAGGACCTCCCAGTTGTAGCTCACGTCCGATGGATCCTGACCGCACGGCCGCGGATCGAAGCTCGCGCTCGCATCGAAGGTGTTGATGACCTCCACCGAGCCGTCGACATCGAGGGCAAGTGGGCAACCGCCTGCGCTCGGTTCTGGGGCGGGCACCCCCGTCGAGACCGGCACCGCACCGAGCGATGCCGCCGCGCGCAGCGGCGGCGACCATCGTTCCGCATCATTCGCTCTGCTCTGCTATGAGCGCCTCGGGGATGGCTCCCCGGCCGCCCGACCGAGGAGGACGGATGCACAGACTTGGATTGGCGGTCGGCCCGCCGCCGACCTACGACCGGGCGCCAACCCACGGTCGCGGAAACCGCTGAAGCAGAGAGAGCAGATGTCGCCCGCATTGCGCACCGCGCATCCACACGTCGCGCCGGACGGCTGGGCGATTCGAGCCACCGCGCTCCTCATGACCGCGGCTGCCGCGGCCTGGCTGATGCTCATGGTCGCCGGCACGCGCGACCACACACCGGTCGCAGGTGACGACGCGTTCATCACCCTGCAGTACGCGCGCAATCTGGCGCGCGGCGACGGGCTGGTCTTCAACCGCGGCGACCGGGTGTGGGGCTTCACCTCGCCGCTGCACACCTTGCTGCTCGGCGGGCTCGCGGCTGGCGGCGCCGATCCGATACGCGCCGCCTTCGCCATGGGTTTTCTGTGGGTCGCGGTGGCGGCAGTGCTCCTCTACCGGTTGAGTGCCGAAGTCCTCCCCCACCCGCTGGCGCTGTGCGTCGGCCTCGCCTTCCTGCTCGACCCGTCGCTGCATGGGAACTATGCGATGGAGAGCACGCTGCTGGTCGCCCTGCAGCTCGGCTTTCTGCTCGCCGCGGCAGGGCGGCAGGCATGGCTGGCGAACCTGCTCGGCGCCCTGGCCTGCCTGGCGCGCCCCGACTCGCTGCTCCTGGTCCTGCCCATCCTACTGCTCGGACGCGAAACCCGCCGGCCACGCAATCTGGCGGTGTTCGCCGCCGTCGGATTGCTCTGGGAGGGATTCGCCTTCGCCTACTACGGCGAGCTGCTGCCCAACACGTTGCGCGCCAAGAGCGGACTGGTGCGGTCCGGCGCGTTCTTCGCCAACGCAGTCGTGTCGGTCACCAACAGCGCCTGGGCAGTGGAGTCGAGCCCGCTGGCCACCGCGGTGATGCGCGTCGGGCTGCTGCTGCTCGGCGCCGCAACGCTACTCAACCCGCGCGTACGCCAGCGCCCGGCGCTGGCG
>JBOHWA010000290.1:0-5382 GCA_050735855.1 Binatia bacterium | reverse complement strand
GACTTCGC
This sequence comes from Binatia bacterium, assembly GCA_050735855.1. Classification (GTDB taxonomy): domain Bacteria; phylum Desulfobacterota; class Binatia; order HRBIN30; family CADEER01; genus JBOHWA01. The sequence continues at coordinate 5,374 of JBOHWA010000290.1, read as the reverse complement.
CTCGCGCGATGCCGCCCGCAAGGCCGCCCGCACCCTCGGGCGCACCTTCCGCGTCGACCCGCTGATCGTCGCCAGCAAGTAGGCGCGCGCGCTGGACCGCGCGGCGGCGGCGTTGCGTTGGAGGGCGCCGCTCCGTCGGCATGCTTCGACAAGCTCAGCACCGACGGCCGTGGTCCCGTTCGCCCTGAGCCTGTCGGAGGGCGCCGACGGAGCGGCGCCCTCCAGTGCTTGCGCATGGCCAGCCGCCGCCGCCTTTTGAAATGGCTCAGCGATCAGTATATGGCTCCGCAATTGTCCCCTGAAACCATGAGTGAACCGCAACCCGACTCCTCCCGCCGGCTGCGCCTCTGGCTCATCGCATTGGTGGTCTTCGCCGCGGCGGTGCGCTTCATCGGGCTCAACTTCGACGACAACCACTTCTTCCACCCCGACGAGCGGCGCATCGCCATGGCCGTCGAGGAGCTGTCGTTCAGCCCGCTGCAGCTCAACCCGCACTTCTTCAGCTACGGCTCGTTCCCGATCTACGTCATGCGCGCCGCGTCGAGCGTCCTCAGCCTCGCCGACGAGCGCATGGGGCACTACGACCATGTGCTCCTGATCGGCCGCGCCATCAGCGGCGTCGCCGGCCTCTTCACCGTGGTTTTGCTCGTGCTGCTCGGCACGCGGCTCTACAACCGTTCGGTCGGCCTGCTGGCGGGCTTCCTGCTCGCCGCCTGCGTGCTGCACGTCCAGAACTCGCACTACGCCACCACCGACGTCTTCCTCACCTTCCTGGTGACGTTGGTCCTCTATCTGCTCGTCGGCCTGGTGCAGCGCGGCTGGACGCGCGACTACCTCTACGTCGGCATCGCCATCGGCCTGGCGACGGCGACCAAGTTCAGCGCCCTGCCGCTGCTCGCGCCGCTCGGCGTCGCCTGCCTGCTGCGCCTGGCGGCCGAGCGCCGCTTCCTGCCGGTCTTCGCCAAGGGCGTGCTGGCGGTGCTCTGCATCGCCCTGGCCTTCCTCGCCGGCCAGCCGTACGCGCTGCTCGACTGGGTCAACTACACGCGCGACATCAGCGAGCAGAGCCGCATGGTGCGCCAGGCCGGCCTGCTGCCGTACACGAATCAGTACTACGGCGTGCCCAAGTACCAATACGACCTGACGCAGCTGGTGCTCTGGGGTATGGCGCCGCCGCTCGGGCTGGTGGCGATCTGGGCCACCGTGTCGCGCACCGTCGGCGCGGTGCGCGAGCGCAACGGCATCGACCTGGTGCTGCTCGCCTGGGTGGTGCCGTTCTTCCTCATCACCGGCTCGTTCGACGTCAAGTTCGTCCGCTACCTGCTGCCAATCTACCCGGTGATGATCCTGTGGGCCGCGGCACTGCTGTGGCGCCTGTCGCAGCGCTCGCGCCTCGGCAGCGTGCTGCTGTGGTTCGTCGTCGTCGCCACCGGCCTCTCCTCGCTCGCCTTCCTGTCGATCTACACCCGGCCGCACACGGTGATCACCGCCTCCGAGTGGGTCTACCAGCACGTGCCGGCCGGCAAGACGATCCTCACCCAGCACTGGGACGAGGGCTTCCCCTTGCCGCTGCGCAACGGCAACCCGGGCAAGTACACGGTCGTCGACCTGCCCTACTACGAGCCCGACACGCCGTCGAAGTGGCTGCAGATCAGCCAGCAGCTCGCCGGCGCCGACTACGTCGCCTTCCAGACCAAGCGCCTCTACGGCGCGCTCACCCAGGCGGCCGAGCGCTACCCGATCGGCGACAAGTACTTCCGCCAGTTCTTCGCCGGCGACCTCGGCTACACCATGATCTACGACCACGCCTCGCGCCCGAGCCTGTTCGGCTACGACTTCCCCGACGAGCTGGCCGACGAATCGATCACCGTCTACGACCACCCGAAGGTCGTCATCTTCGAGAACACCGCCCACCTGTCCGCCGACGAGATCTACAACCGCATCATGCAGGGCGCCCTGTCGCGCCCCTACACCCGCCACGAGATGTTGCTGGCGACCACCGCCGATACCGGCGTCGAGCGGCCGAGCGAGAGCCCGCCGATCCGCTCCAACGGCGCGGCGCTGCTGTGGTTCGTGCTGGTCGTGCAGGGCCTCGGCGTCTGCGCCTTCTTCGTCATCCGGCGCTGGTTGCCGGTGCCCGGCGTCTACGCGCTGAGCAAGGTCTTCGGCGTGCTGGTCTTCGCCTACCTGCCCTGGCTGCTGGTCAACTTCGGCCAGGCCGGCTTCACCCGCGGCACGCTGGCGGTGACCCTGGTGCTGATGCTGGTCGCCGGCCTGCTGGCGCGCCGCGCCAGCGGCCCGGCCGAGGGCAGCGTCGCCGGCGAGTGGTGGCCGACCGAGCTGCTCTTCTGGGGCGTGTTCCTCTTCTTCCTGACGGTGCGCGCCTTCAACCCCGAGGCGTTCTGGGGCGAGAAGCCGATGGACTTCTCCTTCCTCAACGCGCTGACGCGCGCCACCACGCTGCCGCCGCCGGAGCCGTGGTTCTCCGGCTCGACCCTGCACTACACCTACTTCGGCCACTACATCGTCGCCGCGCTCGGCAAGGTCTGCCACATCCACCCCGGCCTGATCTTCAACCTCGGCCTGGCGCTGTTCGGTGCGCTGACCGCGATGGGCGCGTTCGCGCTCGGCAGCGCCGTCGGCGGCACGCGCAAGGTCGGCGTGCTGGCGGCGGCGTTCGTCGTGCTCATCGGCAACCTCGCCGGCCTGCGCGAGGTCATCGGCCGCCGCTCGATGAACTTCGACTACTTCTGGGCCACGTCGCGGGTGATCAAGGACACGATCAACGAATACCCGCTGTGGAGCTACCTGTTCGCCGACCTGCACGCGCACGTATTGGTCATGCCGTTCTCGCTCAGCTTCCTCGCCCTGACGGTCTGGTGGGTGCGGCGCGACGAGGCCCCGGCGCCGATCCGCGGCGCGCGGCTCTTCCTCCTGCTCGGCTTCACCCTCGGCGCCATCATGGTGACCAACGGCTGGAGCTCGCCGACGTACATCCTCTTCTTCCCGTTCCTGCTCGGCTGCTTCTACCTGGCGCGCACGCCCTACGGCTGGGGGCGACTGTTCGGCTTGGTGCTGCTGGCGCTGGCGCTCGCCGGCGTGCTGCTGGCGCGCCGCAGCCTCCCCGACCTGCCGTTGCGGCTGACCGACTATCTCGGCCCGATGGGGGAGAGCGTCTATCCCGCCACCATCGCCGCCCTGCTCGGCTTGTTCGCCTTCGTCGCGCTGCCGAGCGCGACGGTGCTCACCGCGCTGCTGGTCGGGATGGCCTACGTGTTCTTCTTCCCCTTCTGGCAGCATTTCACCCCGCCGCCGCGCAACATCGGCCTCGAGGACCAGTCGTTCGCCCGCATCTGGGACTTCGCCAACATCTTCGGCCTGTTCCTCTTCATCGCCATCCCGTTCGTCTTCGTCCTCTGGCGGCGCGCGCTGCGCAGCCTGGAGCAGCCGCTCGGCGCCGGCCGACGCCTGGCGATGTGGGCGGTCGGCCTCACCGTGCTCGCCTGCTGGCTGCTCTCGGTGCCGGCCATCGAAGACGCGCTGCCGACGATGCTCGGCATCCACGGCTCGCTGCGCCTCGGCCTCGCCATCCTGGCGCTGCTCGCCTTCTGGGTCGCCCTGCAGGTGCCGCTGACCACCTCGCAGCGCATCGCGATGGTCATGCTCTCGTTCGCCTTCGCCATCACCAGCGGCACCGACATCGTGTTCGTCTGGGACCGGATGAACACCATCTTCAAGTTCTATCTCGAGGCGTGGTTCTTCTTCGCCGCCGCCACCGCCGGTGCCGCGGTGGAGCTGTGGCGCTTCCTCATCCGTTCGCCGCTGCTGCGGCGCGCCTGGCAGGCCGGCTTCGTCTGTCTGCTGGCGCTGTCCTGCTTCACCGCCGCCAGCGGCGTGTGGGGTGTCGCCAGCACCTTCCGCGTGCGCACGCCGCGGCCGACGCTCGACGGCACCGCCTATCTCGTCGAGGAGAAGCCGCTCGATCGCGCCGCCTACGAGTGGCTGAACGAGAACATCGCCGGCATCCCGGTCATCGCCGAGGCCTACGGGCCGTCGTACCAGGACTACGCCAACGTCTCGATGAACACCGGCCTGCCCACCGTGCTCGGCTGGGACTACCACGTGCACCAGCGCGCCCACGCCTGGCCCGACATCAACAAGCGCAAGGACGATCTGAAGAAGCTCTACACCACCGAGAACAAGCAGGTCGCGGCGGAGATCCTGAAGAAGTACCACGTCGCGCTGGTCTACGTCGGCGGCGTCGAACGCCGCGCCTACGCCGGCGGCAACCTGCCGCGGTTCAAGGAATGGACCGACCTGCTGCAGCCGATCTACTCGAACGCCGGGGTCACCATCTTCGCCGTCCAGGGCCAGTTCGCCGGCGCCATCCCGGTGACCACGATCGAGGAAGTGCCGAAGGTCACCGAGGAAGAGGCCGCCCAACCGGTGCAGGGCGCGCCGGGTCAGCTCAGCCAGCCGCGCGGCGTGGCGCTCGACAGCCAGGGCAACATCTACGTCGCCGACTTCGGCAACGACCGCATCCAGAAGTTCAGCCCGCAGCTGCAGTTCCTCAAGGAGTGGGGCGCGCGCGGCGATCTGCCGACCCAGTTCAAGCAGCCCGGCGACGTCGCCGTCGGGCCGGACGATCTGGTCTACGTCGCCGACACCTGGAACCAGCGCGTGCAGGTCTTCACCCCCGAGGGCGAGTACAAGCGCGAGTGGACCGACAAGTACTACGGGCCGCGCGGTCTCGCCGTCGCGCCGAGCGGCGCGGTCTACCTGGCCGACACCGGCAACCACAAGATCCGCAAATTCGACGACAAGGGCACCGAGGTGCTGAGCTGGGGCGGGCTGGGCAGCGAGCCGGGCCAGTTCACCGAGCCGGTCGGCGTCGCCGTCGATGCCAAGGGCGACGTCTACGTCGTCGACAACGGCAACGCCCGCCTGCAGATCTTCGACGCCAACGGCAAGCTGCTCAGCTCGATCGACGTCGACGGCTGGGCGCAGAAGGTCTTCTCCGAGCCGCATGTCGCCATCGCCCCGGACGGCACCATCTGGGTCAGCGTCCCGCTGCTGCAGCTGGTGCGCGCCTACAACCGCGACGGCACCATGCTGAAAGAGATCAAGGGCGGCGACGAGCCGACCCTGCCTTTCGACCGCCCGATGGGCCTGGTCGTCGACCCGCAGACGAACGAGCTGGTGGTGGTCGACCTGGAGAACCGTGTGGTTCGCTTGCCGCTGCAGTGAAGAGTTTTCACCACAGAGAACACAGAGGCCACAGAGAGGACCAAGAAAAAGAATTTCACCGCGGAGACGCAGAGGGCACGGAGACGAGCTGCACTTCTCCGCGTTCTCCGCGTCTCCGCGGTGAAAT
>JBOHWA010000289.1:0-6197 GCA_050735855.1 Binatia bacterium | reverse complement strand
CCGTCGAGCAGCGCGACGATGGCGTCGACCGCGCGCCGCACCACCGCACCCGGCGGCACCTCCGGCGCGCCCGGGAAGCGCGTGCGCAGGCGCGTGCGCGTCGCCGCCTCGCGCGCCTCGGGCAACTGGACACCCACCACGGCGCCGCCGCGCCACGCGATGCCGCAGCGCCCGATCGCAGTATCGAACAGGGCAAATCCATCCGCTGTCATGCCGCGACACGATAGCACGGTCCTGCCGACCTCGACGTGGAGAATCTTGCGCCGGCCGCGGCGGTAAGCCTCGTGCTCGTCCGGCGCGCGGACTAGAGGTCGTGTGCATGACGCAACCACGCCGGCCGCCGCTGGTGACCGTTCTGATGCCGGTGCACGACGGCGCACCCTTCCTGCGCCAGGCGATCGACAGCGTCCTGCACCAAACGCTCGCGGACTTCGAGTTGCTGGTGATCGACGACGGTTCGACCGACGACAGCGCGGCGATCGCGGTTGCCTGCGCGGCGGTCGATCCGCGCGTGCGCGTCGACCGCCAAGCGCACGCCGGCCTGGTTGCCGCCCTCAACCGTGGCCTCGACACGATCGACAGCGAGCTGATCGCGCGTGCCGACGCCGACGACGTCAACCATCCTGATCGCCTGGCGCTGCAGGTCGCGTTGCTCTCCGCCCACCCGACGGTCGGGGCCTGCGGCAGCGCGGTGCGCACCATTCCAGGCGGAGCGGTGTGGACGCTGCCCGAGTCTCCCGACGCATTGCGCGCCCTGTTGCTGTTCGGCCCCCCGCTGTACCATCCGACGGCGATGATGCGGCGCGACTGGATGGTGCGCAGCGGCGCCCGCTACGACCCCGCCTTCGTCCACGCCGAGGACTACGACCTGTGGGAACGGGCCGCGCGCGAGACGCAGTTCGCCAACCTCTCCGCACCGTTGGTCGACTACCGGCGCCACTCCGGCCAGATCTCCGAGCGTCACTACGGGGCCCAAATGACCAGTGCCTCGGCGGTGCGCCGCCGCCAGCTCCTGGCGCTCGGTCTGGCGCCGACGGCGGACGACCTGGCGCTGCACGAAGATCTCGCCGTCGGACGCGGCGCGGCGAGCGGCGCGCGGCTCGCCGACGCGCGACGCTGGCTCGAGGGCCTGCGCGACGCCAACCTCCGCAGCGGCCGCTACCCGCCGGCGGCGCTGGAGGCGGTGCTGGCCACGCGTTGGTACCGCTACTGCGTGGAGACCGCGCTCGACGGCGTGGCGACGGCCGCTCAGTTTGCGCAGGCGCCGTTTGCCCGCACACTGCCCGACGTCCGGCGCCGCGTCCTCAACCTACACATCATGCGCGTCCTGCCGGCGGCGCTCAGTCGCCGAATCGCGGCGCGGCGGCCAACCCACTAGACTAACCGGGCGCCGCGCCGCCGAGCAGGTGGCGCACCGTGCCCCACACGCCGTAGCGGTTGAGCGCCAGCTGACGGGCCTCGGCTATCGCCGCCATCTGCAGGCGACTCAGCGGCTCGCGCGCGCGGCGGACGATGTCGGCGGCGGCGTCCACGGCGCCGATATCGATCTCGATGAAGGCCTCGCGCGGATAGTAGTCCGCCAGGTTCGGGCAGCCCCAGTACAGCGGCATGGTCCACGACAGCCAGGCGTCGACGATCTTCTCGGTGTAGTAGTTGCGCTCGCGACCGTTCTCGATGCACAGCGAGTAGCGGTAGTCGCGCAGGCCGTCGTATTTGCACTGCCGCCCGAGCGGGAAGCCCGTGTCGCGATCGAGGCCGCCCTTGTAGGCGGCCCCCAGCTCGAGCGGCGCGAGGCTGCGCCCGTAGATGTCGATGGCATCGGGGTGAACGGCCGCCAGCGCGCGGGCCAGGTCGAGCCGCCCCCGGTGGCCGGCGACCGCCGTCTTGGCCGAGACGATACAGGAGAGCGCCTTGTGCTTCGCCGGCGGTCGCAGCGTACTGAGCGTGTCGTAGTCCATATTGATCCACCAGGTCGCCACCATCGGCACGGCGCCGCTGGTGAAGCGCTGCTCGTAGGCGCGCGGGAAGACGCGCAGCGGCCACGCCGAGCGTCGCGGCCAGCGCGGCGCGATGTACGATGGCTCATGCCGCAGCAGCAGGGTCTTCCAGGGCGGCACCCAGTGGTAGGCCTTGCCGGGGAGCCCGTGGTGGACCACCACATAGTCCGCGCCCCAGAGCGAGCCGGTCGCCTCCAACCCCTCCCAGAACCCGGAGCGCCGCGGCGTCATCCACCGATGGCGCTCGAAGGTGACGGCTGGGGGTTCCCAGTGGCTGAGAAAGGCAACGCGCACGATCACCAGTTGGAGGGCGCCGCTCCGTCGGCGCCGTGTGTGCGACGAGCACCCCCGCCACCCCGGCGCCGACGGAGCGGCGCCCTCCTCGGCCGTGCTCGCATCAAGCGGCTGCGGCGGCCGTCGATACCGCCAGGATACCCGAGCGTCGCGGCCCCGCTTCGAGGACATCGAAGGCTTCGATCGCTTCGCCGCCGGCGGCGAGGGCGCGGCGGAAATCGGGCTCGTAGGTGACGCGGCCGAAGTCGATCGTGGTGACCAGGCGCAGGAGGGGCTTGAGGCGTTCGACCGTGCGCGAGCGGCGGTGCTCGAAGGTCTGGGTGAAGTAGATGCGGCCGCCGGGGGTGAGCAGGGCGCGGACGTGGCGCAGCGCCGCGGGCGGGTCGGGGAGCAGCATGAAGCTGGCGCTGAAGTAGGCGGCGTCGTAGGGGCCGTCGCGGTGGTCGTAGACCGACTGGTGCCGCGCCGCGATGCGATCGGACAATCCGCGGCCGGCGATGCCGCGCGCGCAGCGCGCGATGTAGGCGGCGTCGATGTCGACGCCGGTGACGCGCAGGTCCTTCTGCGTCACCACGTCGGCGTTGGCCAGCAGCGCGCTGCCGGTGCCGATGCCGATATCGAGCAGACGGGCACCGGGCGGCAGGCGGTCCAGCACGGTGCGGTACCAGCCGCCGGTCAGGTTGACGATGGCGGCGTCGTAGATGCGGGCGCGGGTGCGATCGATGACGCTCATGCCATGCTCCGCGCAGAGTCGCGCCAGGGTTGCAAGCGCACCGGCGGGGTCAACGCGCCCGGCCCAGTGCCAGGGTAGCGCTGTGCCGGTCGTGGTCTATAGTGGCGGCGAAGGAGACGACATGCCGCTGGAGCTGAAGGATCTGACCGAGGACGAGCGCATCGCGCTGGTCGCCTTGCTGCAACAGGTGGTCGAGGCGGACAGTTACGTCACCGACCCGGAGGCGTCACGCGTGCGCGCCATCATCAAGGCGATCGGCAAGACCGCCTACGACGAAGCCGTCGAGGCCAGCGATCGCCGCTTCGAGGACGCGGCCGAGCTGCGCCGCTTCGTGCCCACCATCGCGCGCCAGGAGGCACGCGAGCTGATCTACGAAACGCTGCTCGAAACGGCGCTGGCGGATGCGCCGGCGATGTCGGAGGCGGCGATCCTCGACTGGCTGGCCGGCATCTGGACGATCAAGACGCGCATCGTCCCGCCCGACAAAGCCGCCGACTGAGCCGGCCGCGCGCCGGTTCACGGATTCATCTCGTAGGCCCCGTCGAGGGCCAGGACGCGATCGTTCCACACCGCGTCGGTGCGGCGCGCGTCGACTGCCGGCTTGGCGATCATGCGCAGGCAGTGCGCCATCTGCTCGGCGCTGCTGGCGGTCCGATTGTGCAGCTGCAGGGCGCACTCGGCGAAGTCGCGCACCAGGAAGTCGAAGATCTGGTCGACCAGGTCCGCGTCGATTGCATACAGCCGGGCGTTCTCGAGGATGAGCTGGGCGTAGACGACCAGGGCGAAGAGCTCGCCGCCGGCGAGCAGGAAGTCGGTGTCCTTGCTCTGCGCCTCGCTCGGCGGCGCGCTGGCGAGCAGGTCGCGGAACGCATCGACCTGCCGGGCAAAGATCTGCACGTTGGCCTGGTCGAAGGCGGCAAAGACCTGGCGGTAGTCGTGGAAGCGGATGTTGCCGAGGCCGCGGGCGGGGCCCTGGTCGAAGAGAAAGCCATCGTCGGCCGCATCGTCGCGGCGCGGGATCTCAGGACAGTCGGCCGGGGCGAAGAAGAAGTTGGGCATGAACTTGACGATCAGCGCGATGTTGACGTGCACCGTGCCCTCGAGCTTCGGCAGGCCGCGGATGTCGACCGCCGCCTGTTCGAAGTACATGCTCTTCTCGAAGCCCTTGGCGGCGATGACATCCCAGAGCAGGTTGATGACCCGCTCACCCTCGGTCGTCACCTTCATCTTCACCATCGGGTTGTAGAGCAGATAGCGCCGGTCCTCGGCCGAGGCCGAGCGCATGTAGTCGCAGGCGCGCAGCGCGAAGAGCTTCATCGCCACCAGGCGCGCGTAGGCGTCGACGAACATGCGCTTCACGTGCGGGAAGTCGGTGACCCGCATGTCGTAGAGAATGCGGTTGTGCGCGTGCGCCACCGCCTCGTAGAGCGCGTGCGTGCAGATGCCGATCGAGGCCCAGCCGAGATTGTATTTTCCGATGTTGACCGTGTTGAGCGCGGCGTAGAAGGCATTCTTGCCCTTGTGCAGGATGTCCGCTTCGGTCAGCGGGTAGTCGTTGAGGGCGAACTCGGAGACGAAGTTCTGGCTGGCGCAGACGTTCTGCACCACCTCGTAGCGCTCGTGCGACGACTCGGCGGCGAAGAAGACGTAGTCGTCGCTGCCGCCGAGCTTGCCGAAGGTGGAGGTGATGGCGGCCTGGTTGCCGTTGCCGATGTAGTACTTGCGCCCGCTGGCCGTGTAGACGCCCTCGTCGCGCGGGGTCAGGATCATGTCGGTCGAGTAGATGTCGGCGCCGTGCGCCCGCTCCGACAGGCCGAAGGCGAAGATGCCGCCGGCCTCGAGGGCCTGGGCGGCGCGCTGCTTGACCGCCTCGTTGTCGCTCATCCAGATCGGCCCGAGACCGAGGACCGAGACCTGCCAGGTGTACCAGTACTGCAGGCCGTAGAAGCCGAGGATCTCGGCGAACTCGCAGATGCGCCAGGTGTCCCAGCGCGCATCGGCGGCGCCGTAGCCGGCCGGCGTGCACATGGTGGCGAAGATGCGCTCGCGCTGCACGAACTCGAGGAAGTCGGCGTACCATTCCTGCGCGTGGTAGTCGGCCTTCAGCCGCCGCTTGCCCTTGCGCTCGAAGAACTCGACCGTCTTGCGCATCACCTCGCGCGAGCGCTCGTCCGGATAGGCGCGGTCGAGCCGCGTGGGATTCAGCAGGATCTCCATTGCACAACCTCCGAGGCGCCGGATGACGCAGACGGAGAAGACCACACTGGCGATGCAGGAATCCAGCCGCGCGCGCCTTGGGCGCAATACCGATTTGCGGCGCCATCGTTTGGGCCCGAGCGCGAAAAGGTGCGAGGGTTCCGCCATGACGAACCCGATGCGAAAGAGCGGTTGTTTCTGCGGTGCGGTCGAGGTCGAGTTGCAGGGCGAGCCCGCCGCCATGGCGTACTGCCACTGCAGCTCCTGCCGCGGCTGGCTCGGCGCGCCGATTCACGCGGCGACGCTGTGGCCGACGGGCCAGGTGAACGTGGTGAAAGGCGCCGACAAGCTCGGCATGTTCAAGCGCACCGAAGCGAGCCACCGGCACTTCTGCACCGCCTGCGGCGGCCCGGTGCTCATTCGCCATCCGTCGCTGGGCATGACGGACGTCCCGGCCGGGACGATCGCGGGCTTCACTTTCGCGCCGGCGGTGCACGTGCACTACAGCGAGAAGGTACTCGCGGTGCACGACGGCCTGCCGAAGTTCAAGGACTTTCCCAAGGATTTCGGCGGGTCGGGCGAGATGCTGCCCGAGTAGCGCGGAACATCTGATCGAAGAGCGGGCGGGCCGCCCGCTCCGATGACTCAATCCGACGCAGCCCGCTACGCCGGCCCCGGCCGCGCGGCGATGCGGGCCGGGCGCTTGGGCAGATGGCGCAGGCCCATCCAGGCCAGCGCCGCGATGTGTTTCGCGACATCCTCCACCGGCGGCTTGCGGGTCTCGGTCCACCACTGGCCGACGAAGGTCACCATGCTGACCAGGGCGTGGGCGTAGATTGGCGCGGCCCTGGGATCGTAGCCGGCCTTGCGGAACGTCGTCGCGAAGACGTCCGCCACGCGCTCGGCCACGTCGTTCAGCAGACTCGACATGCCGCCGCGGGCCAGGGCCACCGGCGCGTCGCGCGACAGCACAACGA
>JBOHWA010000288.1:0-3560 GCA_050735855.1 Binatia bacterium | reverse complement strand
CCGGCGGGGCGGCGCGTCGGCCCACCACCGGTCGAGATAGTCGGCGAACTTCGCCGGCACCGACTCGTCGATCACGACGCAGCGCGAGAGGCGCGCGACCAGCCCCGCACCCGTGGACGCGCAGGTTGCGCCCAGACGCAGCTCCGGCTCTGGGTCGCGGCCCGCGACCCGCTGGCGCAGGCCCTTCCAGCCTCGCTCCGGAGCCGGTGGCGTCGGCTCCGCGGGCGCCTCGCCCACGCCCGCCACGTCGTGCTCGCCGCGGCAGGCGCGCAGCCACCAATCGACCAGTACCAGATCGGTCGCGGCGAAGCCGAGCGCGTCGCCGCAGTGAGGCGCCAGGTGGGCGAGGATCTCCGCGTCGAGCCCGCGCTCGCGGACCATGGCCGACACGGCCGAATGGCGGACGATGTAGGCGAAGACGCGCGCCAGGCTGCGCTCGAGATCGAGCCCCTGCACCTGCTCGACCAGGCCCTCGACGGCGACGACCGCGTCGCCCATTGCCGCCACGACCGCGTCGCGCAGCGGGGCGAAGGCGGCGGGATCGCACAGATCGTAGCGCCGTTCGAGCGACGGATTGAGGCTGACGAAGTAGCGCAGGAAGACCGCCGGGTCGAAGGCGGGGATCGCGTAGTGGCCGTGCACAACCAGGCCTTGCAGATTCGGATCGATGTCGGCCGCGCGCATCATCTCGAGCAGCAGACTGCGGTTCTCGCGCAGCAGCCGCCCGATGCGGGCGTGGTCGACGCCGAGCATGTTGCCGATCGTCTCGGTCAGGTGGTCGAGCGCATCGCGATGAAAGGCGAAGCCGAGACCCGCCTCGATGACCGGGAAGGTCGGGTACTCGATGCGCAGGCGGTCCAGCATCCAGACCAGGAACGGGCGCGGGAAGACGCGCACCTCGTGGCAGTGTTCTGCGATGTCCCTGCGCTCGCGATAGATCTCGTCGAGCACGCGCGGCATCGCCGTGTGCGATCCGGGCTGCCGCAGCGCATGGCGCATCAGGGCCGTCGGTGCGTCGGGCCAGGCGGTCAGGGCCAACGGACCGGCGCGCTCGGCGTGCTTGAGCTCGCGGCGCAGGGCCGGTGACAGCGGCAGATCGCCGACCCGGCCGTACCCGTAGGTCGGCTCGCCGTAGTCGGCCTGGTGCGCATCGCGTACCACGTCGTCGTAGTGGGCACACAGGCGCTCGAGGTTGACGTTGGTGCGCAGGTCCTGGCGCTGGTCGAACTCCGACAGCCGCCCCGTGCCGGGCACGTAGCCACTGAAGTGGAAGCAGACGATCGGCGCGCCCTCCAACGTCCACTCGTCGTCCGCGCCGCCATCCAACTTCGACCAGCGCAGCGGCCGTTCGTGCAGGTTCCAGTAGGCGATGTTTGTGCGCCGGTCGCGACAGATCGCCAGGCGCGGCACCGACACCAGGGCCCAGTTGAACAGATGCTGGTCCGTCGCGTGGCCGACGTCGCGCAGCCACGACCCGGGCGCCACCACCTGCGCCGCCCACTCGTCGAGGAAGCGCTCGATATCCGGCGCGGCGCGCAACGCGAACAGGCCGGCGTTGACCAGCCCGGCCAGGGTCACGTTGCCGATGGTCGGCTGCCGCCAGCCGTCATCGACGGGAAACGCCGTGAACAGGTGCGGCGTGACCACCATATCGTGCCCGGCCAACGCCGCGCGCATCTCCCCCGGCTCGGCGAAGAAGAGCAGGTCGCTGTCGCTGTACCAGACACAGTCGTGGCCCCGCCCCAGCGCGTGGCGGATGAGGTACGGCTTGGCCGCGCAGGCCAGCTCGAGCGCGGTGAACTTGGCCGCCACCCACCAGAAGTGCGGGATGTCGAGCGCCGCGGCGTCGACGAAGACCACCTCGTCGAGTGTCTCGAACCCCGGCCGCAGCCGCTCGTGGTGGTCGAGCAGGGCGACGTAGATGCGCGGCTGGACGCGCCAGTGGCGCCGCACCGAGCGCACCACCGCCAGCACCCCGGCGAGGTGGCTGTAGGACGCGACCAGGCACAGCGCCTCGCGGCCCGCTACGGGAGATTCAGACAATGCGGGAGTCCTCGGGATCGGCCGAACGGGCAGCAGTTACCAGCGCGGCTCAGGGCGGGCAAGCGCTGCGCGCCCGGGCCAGGCGCTCGCCGACATCGGGGCGCTCGGGGGCGATGGCGAACGCCCGCTCGACCGCCGCCAGCGCCGCGCGCGGCATCTGCCGGGCCGCCAGCATGTCCGCGGCCCACACCAGGTTCGCCACGGATGGCTCGGCGGCGGCGAGCACCTGGTCGAGCAAGCCATGCGCGCGCAGGTCGTCGTGCGCGGCGAACGCCAGCCCCGCGAGGTGCAGCTTGTAGTTGTCGTGGGCGGGATACAGTACCAGCAAGCGCTCCGCCGTCTGGCAGGCCGCCGCCGGCGCCCCCGTCTGCCACTGCGCCAGGCTGAGCTGCACGAGCACCTGTTGATCGTCGGGCCGGGCGCGCGCCGCCCGACGCAGCGGGACCATCGCGTCCGCCCAACGTCCGAGCTCGCCCAGGAGCGCGCCGAGCATCAGGTGGGCGTACGGGTTGTCCGGCATCTGCTCCAGGGCGCGGCCGAGCGGCGCGATGGCATCGCCAGGCGACCCGGTCAGCCGCGCCGCCTCGGCGCGCTGAATCTCGATCAGGGGATGCCCCGCATCGTCGACGTCCGCCGCGCGGCGCTCGCCGACCAGCGCCGGCGCATGTCGCGCCAGCCAGCTCTCGTAGACCGCCAGCAGATCCCAGTGTGCGAAGCGCCGCTGCCCGAGCGGCCGCCGGACATACGAGCGCTCGCCGCGCTCGCCGCCGAACGGCACCGCCGCCGCGACCGCCGCCGCGACGGCTGCGGCGTTGAGCGGCTCGCCGATGCGCTCGCAGAGCGCGCGCAGCGCCGCGCCGGGGTCGGCGATCAGGTCCTCGTAGGCGAGAGGCAGCGCCGCCGCCCGCGGCGGCGCCAGCCACTTCCGATGAAAGCCGACCAGGTAGGCGAGTTTGGTGCCGAGCCAGACGAGGTAGTCGTCGCGATCGGCGGCGCGCGCCGCGCCGTGCACGTCGCCGACCAGCTCGCGATCGGACAGCGCTTCGTCGACCGCATTGCGATACTGGACGACGTAGAGCGCGCCGGCCAGGTCGTCCGGCAGGCGCAGATCGAAGTCGTGGTTCTTCTGCAGCACCACGCGCGCCGTCGTCGCCCGCGCACACGGCACCTGCGCGCAGCAGGCCGGCGGCGTGTAGAATTCGCAGAAGCGGAATGCGGCGCCCAGGCCGCCCTCCAGCAGCCGCACGAGCAGATGGTGGCCGCTGCGTGGAATCGACGCCCCGATCAGCCGCGTGGTCGCCACCGGCGACGGATACGCAAGCGCCCCCGCGACTGCAAGGTCGCGGGGGCGCCCGAGCCGCGGCGGTTCGTAGTGGGTCAGTTTGAATCCGGCGCACACCCTCGTGCAGCGCCTTCTCGGCACCGTCCTGCGCTACCGCGCGGCCAGCGAGATCCCAGCCTGGTGGAGGGCGCCGGTCCCTCGGCGCCGTGCTGAACCCAACCGCGGTGCGCGCGGC
>JBOHWA010000287.1:0-12919 GCA_050735855.1 Binatia bacterium | reverse complement strand
GCCCGCGGCCGATCCGCCACTACTGGCCGCAGCCAAGCGCGGCGACAGCGCGGCGGTCAGGGAGCTGGTGCGCGGCGGCACCCCGGTCGACACGACCAACGCCGAGGGGTGGACCGCGCTGATCCTGGCCGCGCACGGCGGGCAGCGCGACACGGTGGAGGCCCTGCTGGCCCTCGGGGCCAACGTCAATGCGCGCGACACCCTCGGCGCCACCGCCATCCTGCGCGCCGCCGAGCATGGCGACCCCGCCACGCTCGAGCTGCTGATCGCCAAGGGCGCCGACGTCAATATCAAGAGCCCCAAGGGCTGGACGCCGCTGATGGCGGCGGCCTGGGACGGCAGGACCGAGGCCGTGGCGGTGTTGCTGGCGCGCGGCGCCGACGTCAATGCGGCCGACGCCCTCGGCCCGACCGCGCTGCTGCGCGCCGCCGGCAACGGGCATCTGGAGACCGTCAAGCTGCTGCTCGCCAAGGGCGCCGACGTGCAGGCCAGGGACGAGCAGGGGGTGACGCCGCTGATCGCGGCGGCGTTGAAGGGGCATACCGGGGTGGTCGAGGTCCTGCTCGACAAAGGCGCGAACATTCAGGCGCAGACGACGGACGGCTGGACGGCCCTGATGGCGGCCTCGAGCACCGGCGAGGTGATGACCGCCGCCAAGCTGATGGCGCGCGGGGCGCAGGTGAACGTGGCGCGCACGGACGGCTGGACGGCCTTGATGCTGGCGGCCGATGACGACCATGCCGACGTCGTCGCGGTCCTGCTGGCCAACGGCGCCGACCTGAAGGCCAAGAACGCCGAGGGCGAGACCGCGCTCGAGATCGCGCAGGCCTGGGAGAACGACGATACGATCGACGTCCTCACCCAGGCGGCGGAGAAGCACTGACCGCGGTGGCGCCGCGGAGGGCGGATGCGGCCGAGCGGCATCATTACGCTGCTGACGGACTTCGGCACCCGCGACGCCTACGTCGGCATCATGAAGGGGGTCGCGCTGGGCATCTGTCCGGCGGCGCGGCTGGTCGACCTCACGCATGCCGTGCCGCCGCAGGCGGTTGGTCTCGGCGCGCTGGTCCTGCGCAGCGCGCTTGACGCGTTCCCGGACGGCACCGTCCACCTCGCCGTCGTCGACCCCGGCGTCGGCTCGGCGCGTGCGCCGGTCGCCGTGGTGACGGCGCGCGCCATCCTGGTGGGGCCGGACAACGGGCTGCTGGCACCCAGCGCCGCGCATCTCGGGGTGACCGCCGTCTATCGGCTCGAAGCGCCGGCCTACTTCCGCCAGCCGGTGAGCCAGACGTTCCACGGCCGCGACGTCTTCGCGCCGGTGGCCGCGCATCTGGCCGCCGGGCTCGACCCGTCGCTGCTCGGGCCGCCCGGCGCGCTGCAGGCGATGGATCTCGCCGCGCCGCGCCAGGTCGACGACGCGCTGCACGGCGAGGTGGTGTACGTCGATCACTTCGGCAACCTGGTCACCAACCTGCCGGCCGCGGCGCTGCGCACCTTCCGCGCCAGCAGGGTTTCGGTTAGGATCGCCGAAATGACGATTGCCGGGTTGGTGTCCAGCTACGCGGCCGCGGCACCCGGGGCGCCGCTGGCGATCATCGGCAGCTGGGACCTGCTCGAGGTGGCGGTGCGCGACGGCGATGCGGCGGCGCGGCTGCAGGTCGGTATCGGGGCGCCCGTCGCGGTGACGGCCGGGTGACGGACGTGGCGGATCCAGTCTCCCTGCGCACCAATCCCCAGGCCGGCGATTTCTACCACGGCTATATCGACGCCCCGCCGGCCGCGGCACGCCGGCGCGGGCCGGCGCTGCACATCGCGCTCTTTGCCGCGACCTTCCTGACCACCGCGACGGCCAGCGCGTTCTACCAGGGCAAGGATTTCCTCGCCGACCCGGCGCAGCTGCTGTTCGGCTTCCCCTACGCGATCGCCATCATGACGATCCTGCTGTTCCACGAGTGCGGGCACTACTTCCTCGCCCGTGCGCACCACGTCGACGCCTCGCTGCCCTACTTCATCCCCGCCCCGCCGGTGCCGTTCTTCATCGGCACGCTGGGGGCGTTCATCCGCATGCGCAGCATGCCGCGCGATCGGCGGGCGCTCTTCGACGTCGGCGCGGCTGGCCCCTGGGCGGGGATCGCGGTGGCGCTGCCCATCCTGGCGCTCGGCCTGCAGCTCTCCGAGGTGCGGCCGGCGGATCCTGGCGCGGCCGGTGGGGGGCTGTTTCTCGGCGAGTCCATGCTGTTCAAGGCGGTGAGCTGGATGGTGCTCGGCGTGTCGGGCAGCGACGTCACGGTCGTGCTGCACCCGGTGGCGCTGGCCGGCTGGGTCGGCCTGCTGGTGACGGCGCTGAATCTCCTGCCGATCGGCCAGCTCGACGGCGGCCACGTGGTCTACGCCGCGTTCGGCGAGTACTGGCACCGCTGGATCGCGCGCGGCACGCTGACCACGCTGATCGTGCTCGGCCTCGGCGGCGCCTTCACCTGGTTGGTCTGGGCGGTGCTGCTGTCGGCCATCGGCCTGCGCCATCCCAACCTGGTCGACGCCGACACGCCGCTCGACCGGCCGCGCACCTGGGCGGCGCTGGCGACCATCGTGCTCTTCCTGGTCACCTTCATGCCCGAGCCGTTCTACTCCTCCGACCCCCCGGCGCCGCCGATTCTGCGCGACGAGCACGCCGTGCCGGTGGGCGCCCCGGCGCCGGCGGACTGGGTGATCCCGCTGTGAGTGGACATCGGCCGAGCTGGGACGAGTACTTCATGACCATCACCCGCGAGGTGGCGGAGCGCTCGACCTGTCTGCGCGCCAAGGTCGGCGCCGTCATCGTGCGCGACCGCAACATCCTCGCCACCGGCTACAACGGCTCGCCGGCCGGACTGCCGCACTGCCTCGACGCCGGCTGCCTGATCTACCGGTCCCAGACCCCGTCCGGGGAATGGGAGGAGAACTGCTTCCGCACCATCCACGCCGAGATCAACGCCATCGCCCAGGCGGCCAAGAACGGCGCGGCGATCCGCGATGCGGCGATCTACATCACCCACACGCCCTGCATCCATTGCTTCAAGGTGCTGATCAACACCGGCATCACCCGCATCCTGTTCGACCGCGAGTACAAGCTGCACACCCTGGCCGAGTTCCAATCGTACGCCCCGCAGGTGGAACTCGTGCACGTGCCGCTGCCGCCCAGCGCCTAGAGCGCGCTCGATCGCGCCGAGCGGCAACCCTTTGACTGTCGCCCTCCGGGGGCGGGGCGCGGCACTCGCCATATCTGCTCTGCGGTCGCATGGCATGCAGCGTGCTGTGCCAAGCCTGGGCAGGGCAGGGTATGACAGTCGACGTGTTGCAGGCATTGCCGGGGTGGCGCAGAGGCTCGGCCGTGCTGCACCGGCCGCCGGCGCCGGTACTGCCCGGTCAGAGCGCCCTCGACGGCGACCTGCGCAGCCGCCGGTTGGCGCTGGTGCGCTGGTACTCGCTCGGCATCGCGGTGGTCGGCAGCCTCTGGTTCTTCGTCTGGTGCGCCGCCTTCCTCGCCTATGCCGAACGGCCGTCGACGGTCGAGTGGCTGGCCACCGCCTCGCAGTCGATCCTGCTCGGCGGCGCCGGATGGTACGCGCTCTACCGCACCTCGCACGGCCGGCTGCGCCGCGCCACCTACACCAACGTGGCAGCGCTGATCCTGGCCGCGACGATCAACCTGGCGTTCATCCGCAACGCCGAGGGCTCGGCCATCGTCATGTTCACGGTGGCGATGAGCCTCGCCGCCCTGGTGCTCGAGGGCCGCGAGTGGCTCTGGCTCGGCGGCGCGCTCGGGGTGAGCGCGCTGGCCGGCACGCTGCTGCACTTCTTTCCGGTCGGCGGACAGGTCGAGCTGCCACCGAGGCTGGCGATCGGCTCACTGCTGTGCGCGGCGACCATGGGCCTGGCCTTTCCGATGGGCTTCTTCTGGTTCTTCAGCGCCAACCTGACGGCCTCGCGCAGCGAGGCGTGGGACGCGGCGCGTCACGCCGCCGATGCCGAGCGGCTGGCCACCGAACGGGCCGAGCAGCTCGAGCAGCGCACCGAGCAGCTGCAGGCGAAGAACGCCGAGATGAACGACTTTCTCTACGTCGTCTCGCACGACCTGCGCGCCCCGCTGATCAACCTCGAGGGCTTCTCGCGCGCGCTGCAGGACGGCATGACGGCGCTGGCCGAGACCCCGGCGCACTGGGAGATACTGAAGCCCGACATCGACGAGTCGCTCGATTTCATCCTGCGCAGCGTCGCCAAGATGGACTTCCTCGTCCAGGGCCTGCTCGAGCTGTCGCGCATCGACAGCCGACCGCAGCTCGCCCAGGCGGTCGATCTGCGCGCCATCGTCGGCGCGGCGGTCGACAGCCTGCGCTTCAGCATCGACGCGCGCGGCATCGCGCTGCACGTCGACCCGCTGCCGGTGGTCACCGGCGACCCGGTGCGCATCAGCCAGGTGTTCAGCAACCTGATCGACAACGCGGTGAAGTACGCCAAGCCGAACGGCGACGCGCAGCTCCATATCGGCTGCGAGCCGCGCGGCAGCGCGCTGCACTGCTTCGTGCGCGACAACGGCATCGGCATCCGGCGCGAGGACCAGGCGAAGATCTTCCGCCTCTTCGGCCGCGTCGGCGGGCACGGGGTCGCCGGCGACGGCATGGGCCTGACGGCGGTGAAGAAGATTCTCGAAAAGCACGGTGGCAAGATCTGGGTGGAGTCGGCGCTCGGCGAGGGCAGCACGTTCTGGTTCACGCTGCCGCGCCCGGCGACCGCAGAGAGGGAGGACGGTGATGATGGAACCGCGACAGTCGATTAAGATCCTGCTGGTCGAGGACGACGACGGGCACGCCAAGCTGATCGAGCGCAATCTGCGCAAGGTGAATCTGTCCAACCCGATCGATCGGGTGCGCGACGGCATGGAGGCGATCGAGTACCTGCACAACGAAGGGCGCTTCACCGACCGCGCGCAGTATTCGCTGCCGCGCCTGGTCCTGCTCGACATCAACATGCCGCGCATGGACGGCATCGAGGTGCTCGAGCGCATCAAGGCCGACGAACGCCTGCACAGCCTGCCGGTGATCATGCTGACGTCGACCGACAACCAGGCGGAGATCGACCGCTGCTATCACGCCGGCGCCAGCGGCTACGTCGCCAAGCCGGTCAACATCGTCTCGCTGGGCGAGAAGTTGGAGCGGCTCGGGATGTTCCTCGAGATCGTCGAGCTGCCCGAGGTGGCCTGACCCCATGCCGAGCCCGGCCCCTGCCGCGGGCGGTGCGGACATCCTGGTCGTCGAGGACGACGACGGCCAGGCGCGTCTGACCGAGCGCGCCCTGCGCCGCCAGGGCTTCGAGGTGTGCCGCGAGGCCACCGGGCAGGGCTGTCTCGACCGGCTGCAGCGGCTCGGCGACGTCGTCGTGCTGCTCGACCTCGGCCTGCCCGACCTGCCGGGCCTCGCCGTGCTCGAACAGATCGTCGCGCGCAGCGAGGAGACGGCGGTGATCGTCGTCACCGGCACCGACGATCTGACCGTCGCCGTCGACGCCATCCGCCGCGGCGCCTGGGACTACGTCGTCAAGCGGCCCGATCTCTCGCACCTGAGCGAGCTGCCGCACGTCATCCGCCGCAACCAGGACCGCCAGCTGCTGGTGCGCGAGCGCAACCTCTTCCGCTCGATGCTGAGCCACGACATCCGCAACCCGCTGCACATCATCTTCAACTATGCCGACATGATCGCCGACGAACCGCAGCTCAGCGCCGGCGTACGGCTGCTGCTGCAGCGCATCAAGGACAATGCGGCCAGCACGCTCAACCTGGTCTGCAACTTCGTCGAGCTCGGCCGCATCGAAGGCGGCAAGCTGGTGCTCGACCGGCGCTCGCTGTGCGTCCCGGCGCTGGTGCAGGAAGTCATCGACCGGCAGGACGCGCTCGCCTCGGCACGCGGCGTGACCCTGCGGCTGGAGGCCGCCGCCGATCTGCCGCACGTCTCCGCCGACCCGGCCTACATCGAGCGGGCGTTGACCAACCTGGTCAGCAACGCGATCAAGTTCACCTCCGGCGGCGGGGCCGTGGTGCTGCGCGTCGCCTGCGTCGATGGCTGGCTCGAGATCGCCGTCGCCGACAGCGGCAGCGGTATCGCCGGCGACGAACAGGCGCAGATCTTCGACAAGTACAAGCGCGGCCGTGCTGCGGCCGCGATCGAGGGCAGCGGCCTCGGCCTGTTCATCGTCAAGTCGGTGGTCGAGGGCCACGGCGGCTCGGTCCACCTCGAGAGCACCGTCGGCGAGGGCTCGACCTTCACCATGCGCCTGCCGCTCGATCAGCCCGAGCGCGGCGCCCTGCTCGCCGGCTGAGCCTCAGGGCGGCTTTGCACAATAACCCCGACTTGTTGTGAGCTTGTTGTGCAGGGCGGCTTTCTGCACAAGAAGCCTTTCATCGACCGCCGGGGGGTAGTGGGGTATTTTGTAAAGAGACTCTGTTTGTGTTCTCATCAAGCAGTGGAACGTCTGGAACGAAACGGGTATGTGCTGGCGGTGTTGTCCACAGCGGACGGCCGAGCGCTGTCGCCCGTCCAGCTGCAGAAGCTCTTCTTTCTGTTGGATGCGCGTGTCGCTGATCGCCTTGGCGGGAGATACTTCAACTTTGCGCCATACGACTACGGCCCCTTCGATGCCGACGTTTACAGGGTCGTCGAAGCCCTGGAGAGCGACGGGCGCGCGGCAATCTCCGCCTCTTCTCCGTCCTGGCGTTCGTATCGCCTGACGCCGGAAGGGCAGCTCGAAGGGGCCGCTCTTCTTGCCACCCTTGATCCGAAAGTGCGGGACTACGCGCGACGGTGCTGCGAGTTCGTCCTGGGTCTGTCGTTCACCGAGCTGGTCTCGGCGATCTATCGCGAGTTTCCCGAGATGAAGGCCAACAGCGTTTTTGTCGATCAGTCTTGACGCTCATCGTCGGAATACGGTGCACCGACGGTGCAGTCATGGCGGCAGATTCCGCTGTGACCTTTGGCCCCTCGCAGAACCTGCCGACAATTTCCGACACGCAGTGCAAGATTTCGATCATTCAAGATCGATTCATCCTCGCTGGGACCGGCCAGGTGGGCATGGGCCAACGGTTCGCCTGGACGGTCGACGATCTCTGGAGCAGGAAGCAGCTCAAGGGCGGTGACCCGATCGTCATGTCGAGGACGATCGCGGCTGCCGCGATCAACGACTATCAATCCACGGGCGCAAAGAACGCTTACGGAGCGCTTCTCGCCTTCCCGTCATCGAAGAGGGTCGAGATTTGCGAGTTTGCCGTGCAGGATTTCCAACCCGAGCTGAAGACCGATCAACTGTGGTACGCGTCGATGGGGTCTGGGCAACTGCTCGCTGATCCCTACCTCCGCCTGATGCGCCACGTCTTTTGGCAGAAGGGCCCGCCGTCGCTGCAAAGCGGGAAGTTCGCTGCAATGTGGGTCCTGCGACACGCGATTCAGGCTGCGCCTGGCGGCATTGCTGAGCCGATCGATATGGCGGTCCTTGAGATGAAGTCGGGCGAGCCGAGCGCGCGAATGCTCTCACCTGACGAGCTACGGGAGCATCGGGAGTCCGTGGACTCGGCGACGGAGCACTTTCGAGATTTCGAGAACAAGCTCGGCGGCGACCCCACGGCCGACATCCCGAAACCTCCGACCCCGTAGTTTCAAAATCTGCTCCCTACGCGTCGGCCGGATCGCCGTCGAAGCTGGGCACGATCCCCAGCTCATGCATCGCGAAGATGATCTGACGCAGGTTGTGGCAGAGGATCTTCAACAGGATCTCGTTCACCTGTGCCGTCTTGTTCTTGCTGCGGACGAAATCGCCGAAGACGCGCTTGATCGCGCTGAAGGTCGCCTCGACGTTGCTGCGCTTGTGGTACGCCTTCATGAACTCGCGGCGGTTGAAACTCAGCAGGTGGAACATGCGGTCCCACGCCTCGCTGCCGCTGTTGGTGGTGGCGTTGTCGCGGAACATCACGAACGGCTCAACGCCGCGCTCGGCAGCGAAGTCCATGTTGGCGTAGCTCGAATACGCCTTGTCGCCCAGCACGCGGCGGACGTTGAAGTTGGCCGTGGTCGCGTCGAGCAGCGGGCGGAAGCGCGGCGCGTCGCCGCTGTTGGCTGCGCCGATCTCGACCGCCACGACGATGTTCGTCTTCACGCCCGTCATGGCGTGGCACTTCAACCAGTCGTGCTCCATGCGGAGATGCTTGTCGCCGTACTTCGCGCCCTTCCACTGGCCCACGAGCTGCGTCGAGCTGAAGCCGGTTGAGTCGACGGCGAAGTCCGTCTCGATCGCCTTCAGCGGCAGCGCGCTCAAGCGAATCATCTCCTGCAACGCGGGCGTGATCATCTCGTCGTCGAGATAGTTCAGGACGGAGTTGAAGTGCGGCACCTTGGCGACCAGGCCCATCGCCTGCGCGTCCTTCATGTCGCCCATGAAGCGGCGCGCGGAGTTGCCGCGATAGACCTTCAGGCCGGCGGCAAAAACCATATCGGCCACCGGCAGGCGCGGGCGTCCACGGCCCTGCGGCGGCTGCACGATACCGGCGCACAGGTCACGGAAGAGCTTCATGAACAGCTCTTTCTCGCCCGTCTGCGCCGCGTTGTACGCCGTCCACGACTGCTGGCTGTACGTGATGCGGAACCCGCCCGTCACCTCAACATCCCCGTCCGCGTTCAACTCGCGCTTGATGACCAGCTGCACCGCGATCTGATGTTTGCAGGCGCGGCCCGTCTTCGCGTGGTCGGGGCAAGAGCAGAAGCCACCCTCGTCGTTCAGGACGACGGTGTATTTGGTCGGCAGGCTTTGCGACGGCACCAGCCAGCCCGCGCCTTTCTTCACCAGGCGCGAGGTAGCCGCGATGACGATGCCCTTCTGCTGGCGCTCGTCGAGGTCGGCGTTGTTCGTCATGAACTACTGTATACACGCAAGGGATACGGCAGTCAAGCTTGAAATTGTGATTCTGGTGTGCGCACAGTAGAGACATGGCAAGCCAAGCGATCAAAAGGCGAAAGCCGCAGGTGGAGCGAAAAGAGGAACTGATCCCCGTGCGCTGCACCAAGGCACAGAAGAAGATTCTGGCCGAGCGGGCCAGGGCGCGCGGCGTGCCAGTGTCGACGTGGCTGCTGCAACTCGGCCTGTCGGCGCCGGACGATCCGACGAAGGGCTAGGTCGCGCTACGCAAAGAAAAGCCCCCCTCGTCGGCTAGCGCGAGGGGGGCTTTGTAGCGAATGGTCGGGATCGCCTATGCGCCGGAAGCCCGCACGCGCTTTAGTGGAATCACGTTGTCCTTCTTGGGCGTTCCGTCGTCCCTGAGCCGATCGAACAATTCGCTGGCCATGAGGGCCGGGGCGATGACCGGTGGGATGCCCAAGCGACCACAGGTCCCCTGGAGGTATTCCCTGAAGTAGGGAAAGGCATTGTAGGTTCCGTTCGTCTGAGCAAACGCCGAAACCACCTCATCAGTCAGCTCAATCCCCTGCAACGCAGCGGCGTCCTCGATTTGATAGAGCACTCTGACCTTGCAGGCTATCTTCGCGATTGTTGCCTTCTCCAGGCCGTTGACCTTCACCAGGAAGGAGACGACTGCCTCGATGGTTTTGGGGCCGACCAATCGTCCTTCCGCCGAATAGCTCAGGTCCACCTCGACTTCTCGCGGCGCCTTGCCGGTCAGTAGTCGTACGGCCTCGGCGCTGCAAAAATACAGATCCTTGATGCTCACCAGCTTCGCCAGCTTGGCAATGACTTGCACCATCACGGGCACCACCTTTCTCCCCCACCACGGTTATGCGGGCCGAGTCAGCGACTCGATGCCACCCGCACTTTTTGACGCCGCCACTCCGTGTCCCCCTTCTGCTCCCATCGAGTCGTCTTGACCTCCGGTCGTGCCAGTGGCTCCGCACTGATCGTGATGCGGATGCCGAGGGCGTAGGCCAACTCCGCGGCCTTCCCGAGAGACATGTTGCGATCACCCCTGAGTAGCTGGGTGATGTTTGGCCGGCTCGTATCGAGCTTTTCAGCCAGACCGGCCTTGTCGAGGCCCAGTTTCTCCATGGCCTCGCACAGGACGCTGGCAACGGCCTGCATCAACGTTTCCCTCTCAATCAGAATCTCAAGCTCGCTCCCCGGCGGGCGAGCTTGGCGCTTCTTCTTCATCCCACTGCTCTCCTATCGATGACGGCGACCTTCCCGTGTTGATATTGATCGCGCAGGGTCGTCGCACGTTCCAGAATCTGGCTGCGCAGCTTGCCGTTGATACGGCCGCCGCCAACCAGCACGATCACTTGATGCGCGTCGTTGAAGCACAGCAGCCGAAGGCCCTTCGCTTTGAACGCGTAGATGCCCGATCGACGCTCCACCAACGCATATTGGTTGCGGTTCGTGATTCCGCGGTACGCCATGGTTCGCATGAGGGCCTTCAGCTTGGCCTGATCGCCGATCGGCAATGCCTCCAGAAATTCTTTTCCGGGCTGCTCCCCGGAAGCGAGCCGAAGGTAGACGATCGTTTTCTCTGCCCCGGCTTCCGCTACCTCACCCTGAATCGGGTATGCCTTCGGCATCCGCCCATCCTCCGCGTGTTGGCTTCCCCCACCACCAGCGATGGGCACGTCCGTAGTTAACATATATGTTAACCGAGTCAACCCGAATCTGTGCGTACAGGGAAGATTTTCCCCGAGCCGGCACCCCCGCCCCCCACCAAACGCTGGCAGCCCCGCCCCCCGGCGTCAGCCGTCGTCATCGCTGCTGAGCTACAATGCGCGGCATGGAGGGACGACATCATGAGCGACGACGAGCACAAGATACTCTGGCAGCCGTATATCCCCTACGCGGTCATCGCCCTCTTGGACTCCGGGGCGCTCCCATACGACGCGCCCCTCACCGACGAGCAGGTCGACCTGGTCCGAAGTCTGGGCGGCACCATCCCGCCGGAGCGCACCTTTCGCTCCTACCGGGGAATGGAGCCGAAGTCTTTCACCTCCGATGAGATGGAGGACACGCTGGCCTACCTCGCGGCGCTGATGCCGGCCGACACACCAGCTATCCACCGCGAACGCCTACGGACGATTCGCGCGATGATCGAACGAGAGGGATACTTCATGCGGTGCGGTTGACCCGTGGTGGCGAAACGAATTTCGCCGGACTGCGTGCGAGCCGGAAGCAGCGACACCTTTTGCCGCCCGTCGCGCCACGTGGTACGCGGCGGGCGGCGGAGGTGCGGTTGATGGCGGGCAACCTGCTGTACTACGGCGACAACCTCGACGTGCTGCGTCGGCACGTCGCCGACGAGTCGGTAGACCTCGTCTACCTCGATCCGCCGTTCAATTCGAACGCCACCTACAACGTGCTGTTCCGAGAACACCACGACGTAAAGGCGGCGGCACAGATCAAGGCGTTCGAGGACACGTGGCAGTGGGACGAAGCCGCCGCCCGCGCGTTCGAGGATGCTGTCGAATCAGGCGGCAGGGTGGCTGACGCGCTGCGCGCCTTTCGGACGTTCCTGGGCGACTCGGACATGCTGGCCTACCTCGCGATGATGGCGCCGCGCCTGGTCGAGCTGCGTCGCGTCATGAAGCCAACGGCCAGCATCTATCTTCACTGCGATCCGACAGCGAGCCACTACCTCAAGATGCTGATGGACGGCGTGTTCGGGCCGGAGCGGTTCAAGAATGAGATCATCTGGAAGCGCACCGGAGCGCACGGCAACGTCAGCAACGCATATGGCGACGTGACGGACAATATTCTGTTCTATGCGCGCGGGGACAAGCCCGCCTGGACCCAACTGTTTCTTCCCCTCAGTGATGAGCTGATCGCTTCAAAGTTCCGATACCAAGACCCGGACGGTCGGCGTTGGCAGTCCGTGACGCTTCGCAACCCCAGTGTCCGGCCGAATCTCCACTACCCGTACACTGCGAGCAACGGCGTAACGTATGAGCCGCACCCGAACGGCTGGGTGTGCATGCTGGAGCGGATGCAGAAGCTTGACCGTGAAAAGCGGCTGCACTTTCCAGCCAAAACCGGCGGGCAGCTTCGCCTGAAGATGTATCTGGACGAATCGCCCGGCGCCAGGCTCCAGAATCTCTGGGAGGACATTCCGCCCCTGAACTCTCAGGCGCAAGAGCGCCTAGGGTATCCAACGCAGAAGCCGGAAGCGCTTCTGGAGCGCATCTTGTGCGCGAGCAGCGAGGAAGGCGCCGTGGTTCTCGATCCCTTCTGCGGCTGCGGCACGGCCGTTGCGGTGGCGCAGCGGCTCAAGCGTCGATGGATCGGCATCGACATCACGCACCTGGCAATCACCCTTATTCGGCACCGCCTGCAGAGCGCGTTCAGCGACACGGCACAGTTCAGCGTAGTCGGCGAACCGGTGTCAGTCCCTGATGCCGCCGCGCTTGCCGAACAAGACCCATATCAGTTTCAGTGGTGGGCGCTCGGTCTGGTCAGCGCACGGCCAGCCGAGCAGAAGAAAGGTGCCGACAGGGGCGTTGATGGGCGCTTGTTCTTCCACGATGAGGAGCGAGGCGTGACCAAGCAAATC
The DNA here is from genome assembly GCA_050735855.1 of Binatia bacterium. Classification (GTDB taxonomy): domain Bacteria; phylum Desulfobacterota; class Binatia; order HRBIN30; family CADEER01; genus JBOHWA01. The sequence continues at coordinate 366 of JBOHWA010000287.1, read as the reverse complement.
GTCCTGTCCGTCAAGGCCGGTGGCACCAGCGTTCCCCACGTCCGCGACCTCGTGGGCGTCCTGGCTCGCGAGAAAGCGCAGATCGGCGTGCTGATCACCATGCAGGAACCGACCCGGCCTATGCGGACCGAGGCAGCATCAGCCGGCTTCTACGAACTCCGCATTGGTGATGATCATGTGGTCCACCGATTTCCACGGCTGCAACTGCTCACCATCGCGGAGCTGCTGGCCGGAAAGAGCCTCAGGGATCGCCTGAAAACCGGCCAGTTGTGATCGGGGCAAAACCGGCCAGTCGACGGAGGCGAGACGGAAGGGTTGTGCGTCAGTTCGTCGCCGAAGGCAAGGCGGCGTGCTTGCGGGTGCGCC
>JBOHWA010000286.1:0-9502 GCA_050735855.1 Binatia bacterium | reverse complement strand
CGCGGCGGTCGCGGCCCGCGTCCGCCTGCTGCGTGAATACGGGTGGCGCCAGCGCTACGTCAGCGAGGCGGTGGGGATGAACAGCCGTCTGGATGAGCTGCAAGCCGCGGTCTGCTCGGTCAAGCTGCGTCACCTGGACGACGAGAACGCCGACCGCGCACGGCTCGCGGCGCTCTACACGCGCCTGCTCGAGCCCGCGCCGCTCGTCCTGCCCTCGGTGCGCCGCGAGGCGACCCACGTGTGGCACCAGTACGTCGTCCGCTGCCGCGACCGCGACGCGCTGCGCCAGCACCTGCAGGCGGCTGGTATAGGCACGCTGGTGCACTATCCGGTGCCGGTGCATCGCCAGCCCGCCTACGCCGGCCGCATCGCCTGTGCGTCCTCCGGGCTCGAGGAGAGCGACCGAGCGGCGCGCGAGGTGCTGAGTCTGCCGATGCATGCGCAGCTCGGCGAGGCGGCGGTGCAACGCGTCGCCACGGCGGTGCTCGCGGGGCCGCATGGAAGCGCCTGAGTACGCCAGGATGGCCGCGCTCGAGGACCGCATGTGGTGGTATCGCTCCCTGCATCGGCACGTGCTCTTCATCCTACAGCGCTATCTGGTTCGGCGGCCCGCCTGCGTCCTCGATGCCGGCTGCGGCACCGGCGGTCTCATACGGCGCGTCGTGCGCGAAGCGCCCGGCATCGCCGTCTTCGGCCTCGACGCCTGGCACCCCGCCTGCCGCATGGCGCGATCGCGCGGCGAACAGCCGATCGTCCAGGCCGATGTCGCCGCGCTGCCGATCCCGTCGTCGTCCATCGACGCCGTCCTCAGCGCCGATGTGCTCTGTCAGGAACGCGCCGACCCCGCCCGCGCCGCGGCCGAGTTCTGGCGCTGCCTGCGGCCGGGCGGCATCGTCGTCCTGAACCTACCGGCCTATGGGTGGCTCAGCTCGCACCACGACGCACGCGTCGGCGCGACGCGGCGCTTCACCCGCCGCTCGGTGCGCGCCCTGCTGGCCACGGCTGGCTTCAGCCTGCTGTTCGAGACCTACTGGAACACGTTGCCGTTTCCGCTGATGGTGCTGCGCCGGCGCGTGTTCCGTTCGCGGCAGCGGGCCAGCGACGTCCACCCCTACCCGGGCTGGCTCGACGCCTCGCTCGCCGCCCTCATGGCCACCGAGCACGCCGTCATCCGACGCGGACTGCCGCTGTGGTACGGCGGGTCGGTGCTCTGCGTCGCAAGGAAAGACGATGAACGCACCCTGCGCACTTAGCATCGTCATTCCCTGTTACCAGAGCGGCGCCGGGCTGGCGGCGCTGGTGCAGCAGGCGGCAGCGCTGCGCATCGACGGCGGTCACGAGATCGTGTTGGTCAACGACGGCAGCACCGACCAGACGGCGGCGACCTGCGAACGCCTCGTCCACACCGCTGGCGTTCCGATCACCTTCGTCGATCTCGCCCGCAACTACGGCGAGCACAACGCCGTGATGGCCGGCCTCCGCCATACGCGCGGCGAGTGGGTGGTGACGATGGACGACGACGGCCAGAACCCGCCGTCCGAGGTCGAGCGGCTGTTCCGCTTCGCGCGGGAGTCGGGCCGCGACGTCGTCTACGCGCGCTACGCGCGCAGGCGGCATGCGCCGTGGCGCAACGCCGGCAGCCGGCTCGCGAATCGCGCCGCCGACCTCGTGATCGACAAGCCCCGCGGCCTCTATCTGTGCAGCTTCCGCTGCATCAACGCGTTCGTCGTCGAGCAGATCTGCCGCTACGAGGGGCCGTTCCCGTACGTCGACGGGCTGATCTTTCAGGTGACGACGAACGTCGACAGCTGTCCGGTTGCCCATGAGGAGCGCCAGAGCGGCCGCAGCGGCTACACCCTGCAGCGCCTGATCCATCTCTGCCTCAGCATGTTCCTCAACTTCTCCGTCCTGCCGCTGCGGCTGAGCTCGGCGCTCGGGATGACGCTCAGCCTGATGGGCTTCCTCGGCGTCATCGTCGTGGTGATCGAGCACTTCGTCAGCAGCGCCCCCTGGGGCTACGGCTCGCTGATGTCCGCGCTGCTCATCTTCTCCGGCATTCAGCTGCTGGTCCTCGGCGTCGTCGGAGAGTACGTCGGCCGCATCTACCTCACCGCCAACCAGCGGCCGCAGTCGGTGGTGCGGCGGGTCGAGCGCTCGGAGCTCACGGGGTGACCGCCGGCGGCGCCGGGAGCTCGAGCAGGTCGCGCGCCAGCCAGGACGGTGTCCCGTCGCGCACGCGCGCCGCCGGCGCGTAGGCGCGGCGCGCGGCCGGCTCGGCGTCGCCCGGCGGCAGCAGATCGGCGGGCAGCTGCGTCTCGAGGTGATAGCGATTCGACGGCGGGTCGTAGCTCAGCACGACGAGGCGCTCGTAGGGCAGCACCTGCGGCGCGCGTGCCTCGCTCTGCTTGCCGCGGGTGAGATTCTCGCCGCCGCAGACCAGCCCGGCGGCCGTGGCCTCGCAGGTCGCGCCGCGCGCCGGCGCGACGAGCCACGTGCGCGACTCGAGTGACGGCTCCGCGCCGAGCAACGTCACCCAGGCGCGGGCCAGATAGGCGGCCTCGGTGGCGGCGTAGTAGTCGTGTGGCGGCAGCCGCAGCACGATCTGCGCCTCTGCATCGACGGCCGGGAGTGCCGTCGCCAGCGACGCCAGCTCGGTGCGATGCCGGTGCCCGTAGCCGACGAAGTAGTCCTGCCGCTCGAGCCCACCGCGCAGGCCGAGGCCGACGAAGATCGCGATCAGCGCGATGCCCAGCGCCCGCGCCCGAGCCGTGCGCGCCGCCAGCAGGCCGGCAACCACCAGCGCCACCGCCAGGGAGGCCCAGACGCGCCCCAGCAGCTGCGTCCGGTAGCGGAACTGGGAGAACTGGATCACGGCGTAGGGGGCGGTGGAGAGTGCGGTGAAGAGCAGCATCAGCACGAATCGGCCGAGCGCGCGGCGGCGCGGCGGCTGCGGACGGCGCTCGGCGCCGCGCTGCAGATACGCGAGCGTCGCCCCGGTGATGCCGAGGCCGACCGCGATCAGCGCCGCGCACCACGCCGGCGACAACCAGGCGGGCGGCGGGCGAAACCAATTGGGCCGCCCCGGCCCCCAGCGCCACGGCGCAAAGTTGAGGAAGAACAACTCCACGGCGCGTTCGAGCCGCGCACTCCACGGCGCGGCGACGACGGCGTGCGCGACGTAGCCGGAGGTCTCGGTCAGGAACGCCAACAGATGGGAGTAGTAGGGGACCGCGCTCGCCAGCCACAGCCCGCCGCCCCAGACGGCGCGCCGGCGCATCGCAGGGTCGTCGCAGGCGAGCAGCGCCAGCAACGGCGTCAGCGGATGCACCAAGGCCGCCGCGTCGATGGTCCACAGGCTGGCGTTGCCGAGGACGATGGCCGCGGCGAGCCATCCGGGACCCCCCTCCCGGCTCCAGCGCACCAGCGCGAAGGCGCCGGCGAGGTGCAAGAGAATGGAGAGATTGTAGCCCAGCGCGACCAGACTGGCCGTCAGCCAATCGGAGCTGGCCGTGATCGTGAGCGCTCCCGCCGCGAACGCGGCGGCGGCCCCGAGGCGCAGGGCGCGACGCGCCAGCGCCGCGGCCATCAGGCCGATGCCGAAGGTGACCGCTTCGCCGGCGACACGGAGGAACAGGAGCGGCTCACCCGACGCCAACGCGAGCGCGTATGGAGCGCCCTGGAGCCGTCGCGTAGCGGACGAGATCGGCAGCACGAGCGCCTGGAGAAACCCGCCGGGGGCCGTCAGGATCAGCAACAGGACCTGGACGTCGTCCTGAAAGAGGCGGCGCTCGAACGCCGTCCAGCCGGTCGCGATCAGCGAGAGACCGGCGAGCGCCAACCCGATCGCCACCCGTCGACGCGTCGGTGGGGTCATGGTAGGAGGGCGAACCGCCGGTTCGAAAAACCACCCCGGGATGCGATGCTGTGCCACCGAATGGCGGCGCGCCGCGCGGCGGCGCCCGCGGAGGTGAAGCTGTGACGGCGCCTGAGGCACCGCGCTCGACCGACGTCCACCGCGACCGCGTCGGCGGCTTGTGGGACGACATCGGCCGCCTGCAGATCGATTTCCTGCGCGCTCAGGGGCTCGCCCCCGGACAAACGCTCCTCGATGTCGGCTGCGGCTGCCTGCGCGGCGGCGTGCACTTCGTCCCCTTCCTTGACCATGGGAACTACTACGGACTCGATATCGATGCCGACCTCTTGCGCGCCGGCGTCGACGTCGAGCTCCCGCGCGCCGGCCTGGCCGGACGCGTACCTGCCGACCACCTGCTGGTCAACGACGCCTTCGAGGCCTGGCGCTTCGGCGTCGTCTTCGACGTCGCCTGGGCCCACTCGCTGTTCACCCATCTGCCGGCCGCGGAGGTGCGGCGCTGCCTCGTCGAAGTATCCCGCTGCGTGCGACCGGGCGGGCGGTTCTTCGCCACCTTCTTCGCCGCCGGGGAGGACGTGGCGCGGCCCGTCACCCACCAGCCGGGCGGCATTGTGACCCGTCCCGATCAGGACCCCTACCACTACCGCTTCCGCGACCTGGCCGCACTGTGCGACGGCCTGCCGTGGCGGCCAGTCGACGTCGGCGACTGGCACCAGCCGCGCGCCCAGCACATGGCCCGGTTCGACCGCGAATAGTCACGGGCTGGCGCGCGGCGGATGGCGCCACATGCCGATCAGAGTTCCTTTTTCTTCAGCCGGCTTTCGTTCGCCTTGATGAACGTGCGGATCTCGTCCGCCTGGTCGAGCAGCTTGTTCCACTGCTCCTGGTAGAGGGTGACCGGGAAGCGGCCGAGGCCGTAGACGCTCACCCCACCCTTCTCGCTCACCTTCAGGCCGAACTGCCCTGGCTTGGCCTTGGTCTGTGCCTTGAGCGATTCGTTCTCGCTCTTCAATCGTTCGAGCTCAGCCTTCAGATCATCGTCCGACATCACATCCCTCCGTCAAAGCTCGAACCTTCACGGAGACGCCGGGCGAACGCAACCAGCCCCTGGGCAGGGATCGGCGCATCCATGTCAGGAGCGCCGGCCGCCGGCGTGGGCCGGGGCCGGCGCGACATGACCGGATCAGCTCAGGGCACGACCGCACACTTGAGCGACGATCCCTTCGCCACGCACTGGATGATGGCCGTGATGCAGACGTCGCCGACGCGGATGGTCTGCCGCATCGTCGGCGGCATGCCGGCCTCGGCGCCGGTGAACAGCGTCGTCTTGCGGCCGTCCAGCGTGAACTTGATCTTGTTGCTCTTGATGGTGAACTTGCCTTTGCGCCACCCCGGCGAGCCCGGCACATCTGCTTCCTTGTCCTTGAACTTCCACTTGAGCTTCGGATTGCTCTGCACGAAGCTGCCCGGCGCCAGGGTGCTCGAGAACAACTCGCCCGAGGGCGTGTTGTTGTAGATGAGGCGGACGTCCTCGCTGTCGGGGTCGATGGTGAGCCCGGTGGCGAAGATCGCCTCCCCCTTGGCCTTCCAGCGATCGAAGTCGGGGGCGTCGCTGGTATCCTTGAATTTCGTCACCTTGATCGCCGCCGGCAGGATGTTCGGCCCGGTCAGGTCCTCGCAGCCCAGGATGGCGATGCCGCCGGGGACCGCTTTGCAGACGTTGTCGCACAGGTCGTCGTCGACATCGTTGCCATCATCGCAGTCCTCGTCCGGCACGACGCCGCCGGGCCCATCCGCATCGTCGCGAACATTGTCGCCGCAGCAGCCCTCGCCGGCGGCGAACTGCGGGCAGTCGGATCCCTGGCTGCACGCCGTCATCGCACGCGTGCAGGTGCCGGTGATGGTGCAGGTGAGGGAGCACGGGCTGCCGGATCCGTTCGACAGGCCGAGGTCGCACTCCTCGGCGGGAAAGTCGGCGATCCCGTCGCCGCAGCCGCAATCGTTGGTCGGGCTGCCGGCGCACGCCGCCGGGCACGGGGCCCCTGGGCACGCGTCGCAGGTGCCGAGATCCGGCCGGCCGTTGCACTGATCGCACTGATCGCCGACGCCGTCACCGTCCGCATCCGGCTGGACGCAGGTCTCGCCCATCGGGCAGGCGCTGCTCAGCCCGCTCGGACAGGTTTCGGCCCCCGCTCCACTGCACTCACTTGGCGGGTTGGCGTCGTCGGGGCAGTTGTCGAAGCCGTCCGGCACGCCATCGCCATCATCCTCGGGCACGATGGCGAATGCCTCGATATTCTGCCCCGAGCCGCTGAGGCCGACGAGGACGCCGTCGAAGTACTTGGTCACCGTCGCCGTGGGCGCCCGCGTCACGCTGCAGGTGCCGGACGCGCAATCGTCGTCCGACGCGCAGGGCAAGCCGCCGATGGCGCAGGTACCGGTATCACACTCCGTGTCGGTGATCGGGCAGTCCTCGATGCCGGCGCACGGTTGGTTGCTCGGGACGCAGAGGCCGGCGCCGAACGTACCGTCGTAGAGCAGCAGGTCCTTCCCATTGTCGTGCGCCGGGAAGCCGGGTGGGTTGCCACCGGACATCTTGAAGACCATCTGGCCGACCATGGTCGACGGCGTGAAGCTCAGGAAGTCGATCGCCTCGATGTCGCCGGTGATGCCGTTGCCGACCCCGTTGATGCGATCCGCTTCGAGGAACATCTCGAACGTGCAGTCCTCGACCGTGCCGCCCGAGAAGCCGACGGGGATGCAGCGCACGAGATCCTCGTTTTCGAAGTGCACCCCGTCGAGGCCCGAGCCGCTGGTCGCACCCGAGGTCAGCGAGCCGACGATCGGACAGTTGTAGTCGGCGGTGGAGGTCGCGTCGATGCGCTGTGCGCAGGGGCCTTGGGACATGATCGCCACGGAGTCCCATGGCTTCGCCGTGGCGGTTTCCTGGCTCAGGTTGCCATTCAGGTACAGCTTGAAGGTGCCGTCGTCGTAGGGGCCACCGCCGAAGTACGGCTTGAGCAGGTCGGCCGGGTTGAGGACGGCGATGTCCTGCTTCTTCAGGTTGCTGACGCCCGGGACCACCGTGTCGTTCAGCACCACCATGGTCAGGTTGCCGTTGGGCGCGACGTCAAGGGCGCGAATCTGCTGGTTGATCTGCAGATCGGCCGCGTCGCCGTCCATGAACAGACTCCAGTCGCAGGCGGTGATCGGGATGCCGCTCGACGTCGGCTTGCACAGCGCGAGGTCCTCCTCACCGATGACGACGCACTCGCCCGAGCCCACCGTGCAGGTGACACAGTTCGTATCGCAGAGTGTCGTCGTCCCGCTCGCCGCCACCGAGATGACGACCAGCGGATCGGCGGCGCGCGCCGGCAGCGCACCGGCGCCCGACAGCAGCGCGAGCACGACGGCTGTTGTCACGATGTGGCACAAGCCCCCTGGGCGCGGCAGCGCGCCAGACCTACCAATTCGATCCATCGGAACCTCCCCTCTCGGAATCGGCACGCGACAGAGCGTCGCCCCCACCCGTCTTCTACGCCGATGAATCGGATCAAAACAATTAGGATAAACCCCTACCAGTTTTACAGTCGCAACTTCTTCACTCGATCAACACGCACAGCCGTCGACGAGCGCCCACACCCGTTCGGCCAGGCGTGCCAGAACGGCGTGCGTCGCATCACCGGCCCCCGTCACCCCTAGGGTAAACCCGCGATTGCAGTGGGCTATTCCCAACTTGCGATCGAGGTGTTGCACCTGCGATTGCACGGGTTCACCACACTCGATTGCCTAACGAAATTTTAGCCGACCGGAGGAACTATGCGATCTAGCCCAGTGCTGTTCGGGTCCCGTGTCCGCCCGCTGCTCCGCCCCATCGTCGTCGCCGTCGCGGCCCTGGTCATCGTCAGTGCGGGCGCGGCGCAGGCGTCGCATGAACGGGCCTCGCTCATCGCCTGGGAAGCGGCCGGCGGCAATACGGTCGAATTCGAAGTCCAGAGCGCCTGGCGGCGGTCGGGCTATTCGACCTGCCGCAATCCGGCGACGCTGGCCTCGCAGGCGTGCACCGGCCCCGGCGGCGGTCCGGGCGTCGGCAACGTCATCGTCGAGACCGTCGGCAACACCCGCCTCGAGTTCGGCGACGGGAACACGGTCGGCTCGCCCGGCCCGGGCGGCGGCCTGGCCTACACGATCACGGCGATCGACCCGACCAACGATTGGCTGTTCGCCGAGGCGCTGGATCCGATCAGCCTGCCAGCGATCGATGAAACCATTTCGCACGCCTACGCGTCATCGGCGCCGGTCACGGCATTCATCCAGTCGTGCTGCCGCCTCTCCGCGGCCGCCGGCAGCAACCGACACATCAACAATCCGGACGGCAACTATCGCATCGAGACGACGGTCAATCCGGGCGGCGGCAATTCGCCGCCCACCAGCAGTATGCCGCCGATCGTCCTCTGCCCACAGAACGGCATCTGCACCTTCGCCGTGCCCGCCGCCGATCCGGACGATGACACCGTCTCCTTCCGCCTCTCGACCGATGCCGAGGCGGCCGGGCCGAGCAACCCGTTCAATCAACCGGGCGAGGCGGACCCGTCGGCGAATGCCTCGATCGACGCGACCACCGGCGTCTACACCTGGAACACGGCGGGCGCGACGTTGGGCGCGTCGGGGACCAACACGTACTATTCGACCCAGGTCACCATCGAGGACCGCGACGGCGGCAACAACGTGAAGAGCAAGATCGCGGTGGACTTTCTGATTCAACTCGTCGCCCAGGCGGGTGTTGCACCGGTCTTCTCGCAGCCCGCGTGCGGCAGCACCATCAACGTCAATCCCGGCGACCCGGTGAGCTTCACCGTGCAGGCGTCGGACACGGACTTCGGCCAGACGGTCACCCTCAACGTCGCCGGCCTGCCAGTCGGCGCCAGCATGACGCCCGGCCTGCCGACGACCGGCAATCCGGTCTCGAGCGTCTTCGCATGGACGCCGTCCGTCGAAGACAGCGGACCGCGCGTCGTCAACTTCTCCGCCACCGACTCCGCCATGCTGCAGTCCTCGTGCGTGGTGACGATCGTGGTCGCCGCCTGCCAGAACGACGCCGATTGCGCCGATGGCAATCTGTGCACGACCGACGTCTGCGACCCGGGCGACCCCGGCGCCACCGTCGGCGGGTGCGTCTACCCCGCGGTGACCTGCGACGAGTGTCAGACGTGCGACCCGGGTCTCGGATGCACCGGGGCGGTCTGCACGCCACCCGCGACCGAGACCCCGACCGAGACGCCGACCTCGCCCCCGACACCGACCGAGACACCGGTCGACACCGCCACCGTGACTCCGCTCGACACGCCGACCGCGACGGCGCCGCCGTCGGCGACGCCGACGAGCACCGAGACGCCGATCGGCAGCACCGGGTCTCTGTGTGCGCCCACGCCGCTGAGCGGCTGTCGCGCCCCATCGAAGTCACTGATGATTCTCAAGAACAACCCGGCCGACGCGAAAGACCTGCTGATCTGGAAATGGCTGCGCGGCGCGGCGACCGAGCCGAACGACCTCGGCAGTCCGACCACCACGACCGTCTACCGGCTCTGCGTCTACACGGGGGCTGGGTCGCTGTCGGTCATGATCCCACCC
>JBOHWA010000285.1:0-6224 GCA_050735855.1 Binatia bacterium | reverse complement strand
GTTGACGACCTCCCACTGCACCCCGGTCGTCTCGACGGCGAGTCGCTGCGCGAGCCAGGACGCGAACGCGAACTGCAAGCCGTACGGCACACCCGCGGCCACCGACTCGCCGATGACGAAGACGCGCAACGTGTTGGCCGGCTTCTCCAGGCGGAACTCCCGCTGTGGATCGATCGGCACGGCTCTGTCCGAATACGGGTGCCGCGCCAGCCGCACCACCCGGTCGCGCCCGCCGTCGAGCGCCGGCTGGAACACCGCGGTCCCGGGACGAAGATCGAGCCCGCGCAGCACCACCTCGGCGGCGAGCGGGATGGCGAGGGTCAGCGTCAGAAAGAGCGCAACCTCGAGGACAAAGCGCGGCAGTCCACTGCGCGGGGTGGCGGGTTGGGGAGTGGCCGTCTCCGGCGACCAGGCGCGTTCCATGGCGTCAGAACTGGAAGTAGATGAAGGGGCTGCCGGTGCCGATCGTGCCGACGTAGATCGACAGCCAGACGAGCAGCTGGTACGCCGCCCAGCGCAGCGGTCTGGGCATCGCCGAGAGCACCAGCGGGTGTTCATGCCGCCGCTGCACCCACTCGATGGCGAGGACGGCGGCGAGCGCGAGCGGGAGTGCCGTGCCCAGTGGCCCTTGCTCGAGGATCGTCAGCGGTCCCCCCGCCCCGGGATGGACCAGCAACCCGCCGGCGCGGCGCAGGATCAACCACGCGTCCGCCAGGGTGGCCGCACGGAAGAGGACCCAGGCGATGCACACCACCGTGAATGTGGCGAGCATCCGCAGCGCGGTGCCGGGCGACGGGACAATCGCCTCGCCCCCCGGCACGTCCGAGGCGTGCCGCTTCGTCTTCCCGCGCCCGGCGAGGCTCTCGGGGAGCAGCGCCGCGCCATGCAGCGCACCCCAGCCGACGAAGGTCCACGCCGCCCCGTGCCAGAGGCCGCTGAGGAGGAACGTCACCATGATCGCATTGGCGTGGCGCGGGCGTGTGGTACGGCTGCCGCCGAGGGGCACGAACACGTAGTCGCGAAACCAGGTGGAGAGGGAGATGTGCCAGCGGCGCCAGAATTCGGCCAGGCTGGTCGAGAAATACGGATAGGCGAAGTTGCGCATCAGCTCGAAGCCGAACAGCTTGCCGAGCCCGACGGCGATGTCCGAGTAGGCGGAGAAGTCGTAGTAGATCTGAAAGGCGAACAGCACGCTGGCGACGCCCAGATCAACGCCGCCGTGGACCGCGGGCGCATTGAAGGCCGCGTCGACCACCGGTGCGATGGTGTCGGCGATGAGGAGCTTCTTGACGAAGCCCCAGAGAATCTGCCGGCAACCGTCGGTGGCGCGCGCATAGTCGAACCGCCGCGGACGCGTGTACTGCGGCAGCATGTGCGACGCGCGCTCGATGGGACCGGCGACGAGCTGCGGAAAGAACGAGACGAACGCCAGGTAGTCGATCAGGTGGTTGGTGCCGCGCATGCGGCGCCAGTAGATGTCGATCGAGTACGACATCGTCTGGAACGTGTAGAAGCTGATGCCGACCGGCAGGATGACGCGCAGGGTGACGGGATCGATCTGCCAGCCGAGCGTGCCGGCCGCGACGCGCAGGCTGTCGGCGAAGAAGTTGAAGTACTTGAAGACCCCGAGCATCGACAGGTTGAAGGTGAGCGCCGCCGCCAGGACGAGGCGGCGGCGGCGCGGGTCGTCGGTGCGCTCGAGGGCGTGGCCAGCCCAGAAGTCGACCAGGCTCGCCGCGAGCATCAAGCCGCAGAATCGCCAGTCCCACCAACCGTAGAACACGTAGCTGGCGACGATCAGGAGCGCGTTTTGTGATCGCGGACTGCGCAAACTCCAGTAGACGGAGAATACGATCGTCAGAAAGATGAGGAATGTGATGGTAGTGAAGGTCACGGCGAGCTTCCGACAGCAGAGCGAGTAAACCAAGGGATGCGCCACTCGCAAGCGGCGCCGATGCGTGTCCTGGCCTCGGCGAGCGATTTCTGCTCTGAGCTGTGCGTGTGAGCGCCCCCTTCGCCGATCGTCTGATCGAGCGCTGCCGTCGCCTCGGCCATCCGCTGTGCGCCGGGCTCGACCCGCATCTGCCGCTGATTCCGCCGCTCTTCCGGCGCGGATCGATGGCCCCAGGTGCAGCGGAGACCGCCGCGGCGGTCGAGGACCTCCTGCAGGCGGCGCTGCCGCGGTTGCTGCCGCAGGTCGCCGCCGTCAAACCGCAGAGCGCCTTCTTTGAACAGATGGGGTGGCGCGGCATCGCGCTGCTCGAGCGGGTGATCGGCGCGGCGCGCGCCGCCGGCGTGCCGGTGGTGCTCGATGCCAAGCGCGGCGACATCGGCAGCACCGCCGCCGCGTATGCCGTGTGTCTGACGCCCGAGGCCCCTGCGCAGGCCGACGCGTTGACCGTCAACCCCTATCTCGGCCGCGATGCGCTCGAGCCATTCCTCGCCGCCGCGTCGGCGCATGGCGGCGGGCTGTTCGTGCTGGTCAAGACGAGCAATCCCGGCTCGGCCGACTACCAGGATCGCACCATCGACGGTGAACCGCTGTACGTGCACGTCGCCCGCTCGCTGGCCGATCTGTCGGCCGGCCGGCGCGGCCCGTCGACCGGCTGGTCGAGCCTGGGCATCGTCGCCGGCGCGACCTATCCGCAGGAGGGCGCGCGCCTGCGCGCCCTGCTGCCCGACGCGTTGTTTCTGGTGCCTGGCTACGGGGCGCAGGGCGGTGCAGCGGCCGACGCGGTGCGCGGCTTCGTGCGCCGCGCCGGCGGCAGGTTGGAAGGCGGCCTGGTGAGTTCCTCGCGCGGTCTGTTGTTCCCGCCCGGCAGCGACACGGACGACGTGCGCACGTGGGAACGCGCCATCGACAGCGCCGTAGCGCGCGCCGTCGACGAGCTCGGCACGGCGGTCGCATGAGGTCCCTGTGCGAACCGAGTTGCCGGCGCTGCGCGAAAGGCAGGGTGCACACGCTGGGAGCGCGGAGCGCCACGCGCCACAGGCGGCGGGCAACCGCCGCGGTGTGTCGTGCGTTTGGCAATCCAGAATTGAGGTGACGTGATGGGAGAGCGAGTGTTTCTGGGAGTGACTGGCGCCTTGTGGCTGCTGTACGGGCTGTACTGCTTCGCCAGTCCTGGCTCCCTGGCCGAGGGGGCCGGGGTGGTCTACCAGACGCCCACCGGCAGCACCGAGCTGCGCGCGATGTATGGCGGATTGCAGGCGGCGATCGGGCTGCTGGCGTTGGCGGGCGTCGCGCGCGCCGACCTGGCGCGCCCGGCGCTGCTGGCGATGGCCTTTCTCACCACCGGCCTGGCGACGGCGCGGGTGTTCGGCGTGCTGCTCGACGGTGGGTTGTCGGGCTACACCGTCATGGGCCTGGTCTTCGAGATCGGCTCGGCTGTCCTCGCGACACGGATCCTGCGCCGCGCCTGAATCGGGCTCACCGGCTGGCGGCGATCAGGGCGAGGCCGCGCGCGACGGTGGTGAGCTCGTCGCCGCCGCGCAGGCGGTCGGCGCCGAAGCGGTCGGCGAACAAGGCGCGCACGCTGGGGACGAGCGACGAGCCGCCGGTGAGGAAGACGCGGTCGACCGCCGAGGCTGGGACGTTGCACTGCGTCAGCAGGCGGTCGACGCACACGGCGATGCGCTGCAGATCGGGATCTACCCAGGCGTCGAACTGGCTGCGCCGTACGTCCTGGGCGAGCGCCAGCGGCAGCTCGTCGAAGGCGAAGCGCGTCGCCTCGGCGAGCGACAGCGCCACCTTGGTGCGCTCGATCTCCTGGTAGAGCAGGTAGCCGAGGTCGCCGCGGATCAGGTGGATCAGGCTGTCGATGCGCTCCGGCTCGAGCGCTTCGCGGTGCAGGCGGCGCAGCGTCTCCATGGTGTCGGGCGTGGCGAGGAACGACATGTCCTCCCAGCGCTCGAGGCGGCTGTAGAGCCAGGACGGGATCGGCAGGGTCTGGCCGCCCTCGGAGCGGCGCAGCGAGCCGAGGCCGAGTTGCGGCGAGACGATGGCGCGCACCAGGCGGGCGTCGAAGCTGTTGCCAGCGATCGGCACGCCGTCGACGCCGAGGATGGTCTCGGCGCGGTCGCTGCTGCGCCGCGCCGCCGGGCCGAGGCGGATCAGGCAGAAGTCGCTGGTGCCGCCGCCGAAATCGCCGATCAGCACCAACTCGTCGTGGTCGAGGCCGCGCTCGTACTGCGACGCCGCGGCCACCGGCTCGTACTCGAAGTGCACCGTCTCGAAGCCGGCGCGCGCGGCGGCGCCGCGCAGCCGCGCGAGCGCGATGCGGTCGCGCTCGGGATCGATCTCGCCGCCGGCATCGACGACGAAGTGTACCGGCCGGCCGATCAGCACCGGCCCGCTCAGCCGGCCGAACTGTGCCTCGGCCGCCTGGCGCAGCTCGCCGAGCAGATTGGCGATCAGCTCTTCGAGGGTGAAGCGCCAGCCGAAGACGTAGGTGCCGTCGAACAGGCGGCTGGCGAGGAAGGACTTGAGCGATTGCATGAAGCGCCCGCCGGCGCCGCTGCCGGCGTCGCGGTAGGCTTCGATGGCACGCGGTCCGGCGAAGGCGCGCGGTGGCTGGCCGTAGGTGCTGTGCTCGGGGCTGAAGTACAGGACGGAGCGAAAGGTCGCCGTCGGGGCGCCGTCGAGCCGATACTCGGCCAAGCGGCTGCCGCCCTCGGGCGTCGCCAGCGCGATGGCGCTGTTGGTGGTGCCGAAGTCGAGGCCGAGCACGGTGGCGATCTATTCGAAGCGCGACTTGCGCACCAGGAACGGGCGCTCGATCCAGGTGTAAGTGACCGTCGCGGCGGCATAGCAGGCGATCCCCAGGACGACGATGAGCGCCGCCATGCGCGGGCTCCAGCCCCACAGGTCGGGTGCGACGTGGCGCGCGAGGCGCAGGCCGCTGTGCAGGATCGGCACGTGCAACAGGTAGATCGAGAATGACAACACGCCGAGGCGCGCCAGGGCAGCGTTGCAGAGATACGCCTTGCTGCGCAGCGGCGTGAGCACCAGGCAGAGCACGACGGCGGCCCAGAAGAGCCCGCTGCCGGCGTGCCAGGGCAGGGCGGGGGCCGACAGGCCGCCATTGATGCGCGTGTCGTCGACCAGCGCGCGGAGGTAGTAGGCCAGTCCGACCAGCACGACGGCGAACACCAGGTCGGCGCCGCCGCGGCGCAGCCACGTTGCCTTGGCGAGAGCGGCCTGCAGGCGGTCGCCGTACACCGCGACGATCCACGCGGCGGCGATGCCGCTCAGAAAGAGCGGCCCGCGGCCGACGATGGAGAGGAGGAAGACGAATTGGCGCCCGATGGTATCCATGTGCAGGCGACCGTCGACGGTGGCCAGGTAGGCGAGCCCGTAGGCGACCAGCGCCACCGCGCCGAGGGCGCGGCCGCGCCAGCTGCGCAGGACCAGGAGCAACAGCGGCAGCACCAGGTAGAACTGGACTTCGGTCGCCAGGCTCCACCAGACGTTGCTGAAGGGGGGCAGCGGGGTCGACGTGCCGGTGAACCCGTTGACGAAAAAGAGGTAGGGCAGGGCGTGCCGCAGATCGCCGAGCTGGCGCGCGGCCAGTACCGCGCCGGCCAGCACCGCGGCGTAGTAGAGCGGCAGGATGCGCAGCGCGCGCCGGGAGAAATAGAGGCGCAACGAGACGGGACGTTCGCCGCGGGCGGCGGCGATGAACGGCAGCGACAGCAGGAAGCCGCTGAGGACGAAGAAGAGGTCGACGCCGGTGTCGCCGCCGCGCGCGAAGCTGGTCAGCGCCGAGGCCGGGCGGCTTCTGTTGTACAGGACGACGGACGCGTCGACGTGGAAGGCCACCACCAGCAGGACCGCGAGCCCGCGCAGCGACTCGAGCTCGGGGAAGAATCGGCGCGAGCGCGCCACGCCGAGCATGGCATCCGCCGGCACGGCCGCGCCCGCGCCGGCGTGCGCCGGCGCCGTGTTGACTTGGCCGGACACGCTTGCGAGAGCGACCGCACGAGGGGACGACATGCTGGCAATGTTGATCGGTCTGATCGGCGGCACCTTGAGCGGCCTGACGGGGCTGGGTGGCGGCTTCATCATGGTGCCGTTGCTCATCTATGCCTTCGGCATGTCGCAGCACGCCGCGCAGGGCACCTCATTGGCCGTGCTCCTGCCGCCGCTCGGGCTGCTGGCCTTCATGCAGTACTACAAGCACGGTAACGTCGATGTCGGCGTCGCGCTGCTGGTGGCGCTGGGC
>JBOHWA010000284.1:0-4752 GCA_050735855.1 Binatia bacterium | reverse complement strand
CATCTGAACGAACTCAAATCCGTTCGTGTCCGAACGAGATCAAATCCGTTCGTGTCCGAGCGCAATCAAGTCCGTTCGTGTCCGAACGAAATGGAATCCGTTCGTGCTGAGCGTGTCGAAGCACCGGGGGCGGGGTCTTCCAGTCAGCCGCGCGGCAGCCCGAGCAGTGCGGTTGTCTCGCGGCAGCTCGCCACCGGGCGGCCGACCGTGCCGGCCAGGGCCACCGCGTCGCGCACCAGCGCCTGGTTGGTCGGCTGCCGATCGCCGGCGTAGTCCTCGAGCCCGACGCGCAGGTGGCCGCCGCGCTCGAGCGCCAGGCGTGCCATGCCGCTGGCGATGACATCGCCGCCGAGCACTGCCACTGCCCACGGCAACCCGCTACCCTCGAGCATCTCGAGATAGGCGTCGAGCGCCGTGCGCGTCGGCGGCAGGCCGAAGCCGACCCCGGCGCCGCGCCCGCCGAGATAGTCGCGCTCGCCGCCGAAGTAGAGCTTGACGAAGGCGCCGGCCGGCAGCCGCCCGGCGCGCTGGTAGGCGAGCACGACGCGCAGGAAGCCGGGCTCGAAGATGGCGATGCTCGGCCCGAGGCGATGCTGCTCGCACAACGCCGCCTGGTGGCGCACGTCGCCCAGGCTGTTGACGTAGACGAAGTCGATGGCGCCGCCGGGCAAGCCGTCGTCGCCCAGGCTGCCGAGGTTCACCGAGCCGGGGTCGAAGATGCTCATGCGCATCGCGCACGCCGCGGCGAGGCGCGGAATATGGTCGTAGCGCGCCTGCACGTCGGGGCCGAAGCCGACGGTCGGGTAGACGATCGCATCCGGCCGCTCGCCCAGCACCGGCGCCCAGCCCTCGAGCTGGCGGGCGGCGATCGCCGCCCCGTCCTGCATGACGTCGACGTGGTTGTGGACGATCGCCGCCCCCGCCGCCAGGCAGGCCAGCGCATCGGCGGCGATCTCCTCCGGCGCGCACGGCACGTGCGGGTTGCGCCGCTTGTCGGCGACGCCGTTGATGGCGGCTTCGATGATGACCGCGGTCATTGCGCGGCGGCGCCGGGCCCGGTGAAGCGATAGAGCCGCGCGCAGTTGTCGGCCGTCACCTGGCGCACCAAGGCCTCGTCGAGGCCGGCGAAGGCGGTGGCGATCGCCTCGGCGGAGTGCGGGAAGGTGCTGTCGGGGTGCGGGTAGTCGGAGGCCCACATGAAGTTGTCGGGGCCGAGGATCGGGATGAGCTGCGGGCCGAACGGCTCCTCTTCGAACGTCGCGTACACCTGGCGGCGGAAGATCTCGCTCGGCTTGGCCTTGATCTGGTAGTCGGTCGCCTTGGGCACGTGCTTCTCGCCCGCCTGATCCATGCGGCCGACGAAGTAGGGCACCCAGCCGATGCCGCACTCGGCCAGCACCAGGCGCATGTCGGGGTGGCGCTCGAGCGCACCGGAAAAGATCATCGCCGCCAGCGGCTCGTCGAGCTGCATCGGCGCCACCGAGGCGAAGGCGGCCATCTCCCAGCTCATGTAGGCGACCTTGAGCGACGAGGTGCCGTGACCGATGTGGAAGCTGATCGGCAGGCGCGTCGCCGCGGCGGCCGCCCACAGCGGCTCCCAGGCGGGGTCGGCGACGCGAAACTCGAACGGGCTGATGATCGCCCCGCGGTGGCCGCGCGCCGCGCAGCGCTCGAGCTCGGCGACCGCCGCCGCGGGACCGTGCGTCGGCAGCACCGGCAGCACGCAGAGGCGGGCGCGATCGTGGGCGTTGAACTCGTCGGCCCAGTCGTTGTAGGCGCGCAGGCAGGTGGCCTTGAGTTCCTGGTCCTCGATCGGCAGGCCGAACAGCGACGGGCCGTAGATCACCGAGGCGCGCAGCCCGTCGCGATCCATGTCCTGCAGCCGCAGCGCCGGCGTGCTGGCGCGAAAGCCGTCGTCGGCGATGCCGGCGCGCGTCGTCGCGTTGTAGTCGCCGAGCATCTTGAGACCGCTCGGGCCGAGCATCGCGCCGTCGCACATCCACCAGTCGTGCTCGCCCTGGGTGACGACGCGCGGCCCGCGCTCCTGCAGCGCGCGCGGCAAGCGGGCCGACCACAGGTCGACGGGCAGGGTCCAGAGATCGAGATGGTCGTCGCAGGAATAGAGCGGGTGCATCGGCCGATCCTCCGCGTCGGACAATAGCGGAGTGGCCCGGTGAAGTGGTAGCGCGGGCCTCCGTGCCCGTCTGGCGCGCGCAGCCCGCCAGCATGTCCGAAGCAGCGCGCTGAGGGCGTCTGGACACCGCGGACGGAGTCCAGACGGGCACGGAGGCCCGCGCTACCGGACTTCGCTGCGGCCTGCTAGGCAGGCGCGCATGGGGGACATCGCCGGCATCCGCCACGACGCCGTGGCGCGTTTCTTCCGCGATCGCATCCCGGGTGGGGATGCGCCGCTCGAGTTCTCGCTGATCAGCGGCGGCAAATCGAACCTGACGTATCTGGTGCAGGGCGGTGGGCAGGCCTGGGTGCTGCGCCGGCCGCCGCTCGGGCATGTGCTGCCGACGGCGCACGACATGGGACGCGAGTACCGCATCCTGACGGCGCTGGCCGACACCGACGTCCCGGTCGCCCGCCCGCTCGCCCTGTGCGAGGACGGCGCGGTCAACGACATGCCCTTCTACATCATGGAGTATCGCCCCGGCGTGGTGCTCACCGAGGCGCTGCCGGCCGGCTTTGCGACCACGCAGGCGGAGCGCCGGCGCCTGTGCCTGGTGCTGGTCGACACGCTGGTGCGGCTGCACGCCATCGACTACCGCGCCGTCGGCCTGGAAGGCTTCGGCCATCCGGAGGGCTACGTCGAGCGCCAGGTGCGGCGCTGGGCGCAGCAGTGGGAGCGCTCGAAGACCGGCCCGCTACCGGAGATCGAGGCGCTGATCGAGCGGCTGCGCGCCGCGCTGCCCACCTCGCCGCCGCCGACGATCGTGCATGGCGACTATCGCCTCGGCAACCTGGCGCTCGATCCAGAGGACCCCGGGCGCATCCGCGCCATCTTCGACTGGGAGATGGCGACGCTCGGCGATCCGCTCGCCGATCTCGGCTACACGTTGATCTACTGGGCCGATCCCGACGACGTCATCGACGCCGCCAGCATCGGCAGCGTCTCGCCGTTCACCACCCTGCCCGGCTTCCTGCGCCGCGCCGAGCTGGTCGAGGCGTACGCCGAGCGCAGCGGGCGCGACGTCGCCGCCATCGACTTCTACCAGGTGCTGGCGCTCTACAAGCTGGCGATCATCAGCGAGGGCATCTACGCGCGCTATCTGCAGGGCAAGACGCTCGGCGCCGGCTTCGCCGGCATGACCCGCCCCTCGGGCGCGCTGGCGCAACGGGCGCTGGCGATCGCCGCCGCGTCTAGCGATCGCCGCCTGCGCGGCTGACCGACCGCGCCGGGCGCCGCTCGGCGAGGATCTCCGCCAGCACGTCCGGCTCGTCGGTGATGATGGCGGTCGGCTGCTTGTCGAGCGCCTGCTCGAGCAGCTCGCGCGTGACCACCGTCCACAGGTTGACCTGCAGCCCGAGCCCGCGCGCCGTGGCGATGGCCGGCGCATCGACCTCGGTGAAGAACGGATGCAGCGCGTCGAGCCCGAGATCCGCGGCGTGCTCGATCGTCCCGGGCGGGGCGCCGCGCACCAGCAGGGCCGAGTACAGCGCCGCATCGATCTGCTTGATCGCCACCGCGGCCGCGTCGTCGAAGGACGAGAAGAGCGTCCGGTCGGCGACGCCCAGGCCGCGCACCTCGCGCACCGCGCGGCGCGCCAGCGCCTCGGCGCCGGTGGTGGGGGTCAGGCAGGCGCCGCCGTACACCTTGAGTTCGACGTTGACCAGCGCGTCGGCCGGCAGCGCCGCGTAGACCTCGGCCAGCGTCGGCGGCGGCTCGGCGCTGACCTCGCGCGCGTAGTTCACCAGGCGGCAGTCGCGCAGCGCGGCGAAGGGGTAGGCGCTGACGCAGCCGCTGCACGTGGTGGTGCGATCGAGCCGGTCGTCGTGCATGACCACCAGCCGGCCGTCGGCGGTGATCTCGACGTCGAGCTCGATGCCATCGGCGCCCTGCGCCATGGCGAGGCGAAAGGCCGCCAGCGAGTTCTCCGCCAGCGCGCTCTGCGGCCGGTTCATGCCGACGCCGCGATGCGCCAGGTTGGCGGCCGGCGCCAGCCCGTCGAGGCGGTCGCGCACCGTCTGCACCGCCGGCGGCGCCGTGTCGCCGCCATCGCCGCAGCCGGCCAGCAGCGCCAACGCGGCGAGCGCCGCGAGACCGCGGCGGATCAGAAGACGTCGCGCATGCATGCGCTACCGATGGTCAGCTCGGCCTCGATCGGCAGGTCGGCGTCGATGCCCGCTGCGCCGGGCACCGCGCGCCCGACGAGGATCACCTTCCACAGGCCGCTGACGGCGCTGCGGTCGACGGCGACGATGCGGGTGACGCCGTCGTGGTCGCCCGCCCACTTGAAGCGCCGGTGTCCGGGGCGCGGCGGAATCCAGCCGGCGTCGCCGGCGGGGATGTCGATGGTCAGCGTCGCCGCCCCCTGGCGCAGCGCCAGGCGAAAGCCGTCGCGCGGGTCGGCGCCGATGAAGGTCCCGAGCCCGTTGAACACCCGGCTGCGGAACTTGAAGCGCGCCGCGTCGGCGCGCACGCGGGGGCTGAGCAGGTCGCCGCCGGTGCACGGCGCCGGGCAGGCACAGGCCGCGTCGCACTGCCCCGGGCAGGCGGGCGCATCGGCGCCGTCGCAGGCCTCGCCC
>JBOHWA010000283.1:0-8104 GCA_050735855.1 Binatia bacterium | reverse complement strand
CCTCGACGCCCCTGGCGGCGTTGCGCCTCCTCGAAATATTCCCGATATTCCTACGTCAGCGCGCCTTGCCAGGGACGTCGATGCCTCGCCGATATAGGCAGCGAACTTCGGGGACGGGACACTAGCTGCAATCACCCGGGCTGCCAGCGGCGCGCCTGGATGGCGCCGGGCCCTCGGCGCCGGGGAGGGGTGTGGGGCTTTGGCCAAGAAAGAAGGAAGCGCAACAACGGATTACACGGATTTCACGGATTCCTGAGTCTTCGCCAGCAGAATCCGTTTAATCCGTTCAATCCGTTGTTCGGTTTCATGATTTCTTGGGCAAAGCCGGGAGACCCCGAACGCCCCCCAGCCCCCGGCGCCGAGGGCCCGGCGCCGTCCAGGCGCGGGCTCACCGCCGCCCGTAGTCGAGCTCGGTCCCCTTGCGCTGGGCGACGATGTACGCCTCCAGCGCGCGCATGTTCGGATCGTCGGGGGCCAGCACCTGGCCGCGCACCGGATGCTCGATGCACCAGTTGATCATGTCGCGCAGCAGCGCGACGCGGCCCAGCTGGGCCTGGAACTTCGGGTAGGTTTCCGGGTGGGTGTTGGCAGCGTCGGGATGGCACATGTCGCACGACACGGCGATGGTGCTGCCGAGCTTGTCGCCGCTGTGGAAGACGGTGGAGCCCTGGACGACCATCTTGAGCGTCTCCTCACGCCAGGTGGCGACGTCCTGGGTCGTGACCTGGCCGTAGGTCGCACCCTGGCCGCGGCCGACCAGCGCGGAGTTGTCGGCCGGCTCGACGATCATGTGCTTGGCGCGCTCCTCCTCGACCCAGGCCTGGGCGTCGGGGTTGTTGCGCGACCATTGCGCCATCAGCGCCTGGGCGATCTTCTCGCCGTTCTCGCGCGTCACCGGCTGGCCGGCCGGGACGGTGGTGGTCGTATGGTTGTCGCAGAGCTTGACCTCGACGTCCTTGCCGGCGGGCGGCGCCTGGCCGGCCGGCGGCGCCTGCGAGCTGGCGACCGCCGCGACCACGAGGGCGGCGGCGAGGATGGAGAGGACGGCTGCAGCGGAGTGTCGACGCGTCATGGGCTCGCCTTTCCTCAGAAGCTGACCAGGTTGGGCTTGGCCGGCAGGTCCTTCTTGCCGCCCGAGCTGACGTAGGCGCTGCTCACTTCGATCGGGTCGCGGTTCCACAGGTTGTAGATCTTGTCGACCAGCCCGTCGGCGTGCACGACGACCTCGCCGTTGCCGAGGCCGTCGTTGGGATCGAAGGGGTCGGGCCGATTCATCTGGACGGTGAGCGGCGGCAGGCCTTTGGGCGCATACGGCCACGGCCACGCGGTCGACAGCATGCCGTGGAAGTGGATGTTGCCGACGCGGTTGGTGAGCAGTTGGTGGGTATGGCCGTGGATGACGGTGACGCGGTTGAACGGCTTCAGCAGCGCCTGCACCTGCTCGGCGTCGTCGGTCCAGAAGTTCCAGTTCTTGTAGTACTTGTAGAGCGGCGAGTGGGAGAAGACGATCACCGGCGTGGTCTTCTTGACGCCGGCGAGATCCTGCTTCAGCCAGGCGCGCTGCTCGTCGCCGACCTCGAAGCGGCTCTGGATGCCGTTGTCGAGCCCCGCCACCGTGCCCATGCGCTGTTCCGGCGTCATGCCGCGCTCGGTCCAGAAGTCCTTCTCGATGACGCTGTTCAGCACGATGAAATGCACGCCCTTGTGGTCGAACGAGTAGGTCGGCTCGCCGAACAGCGTGCGCCACTTCTCGCCCATGTCGAGATACCAGTCGTGCTCGCCGACCATCATGCGCACCGGCGCCTTGACGTTCTTCAGGATCTGCGCACCGAGATCGAGCTCGCCCGCCTTGCCGAGCTGCGCCAGGTCACCGCCGTAGAGGACGAAGTCGGGCTGCGGGTCGAGGGAGTTGATGTCGTCGACGGCGCGCAGCAGCTGGCGGATGAAGCGCTCGTTGAGGTTGCGCTCGTAGAGATGCGAGTCGGAGATGTACGCGATGCGGAAGCCCTGGTCCGCCGGCGTGGCGGCGTAGGCGACGTCGATCGGCATGAAGGAATGCGGGAAGTGGGTGACGTGCTTGGCGGCGATCGCGGCCGCGGCGGCCAGCGACACCTTCATGAACGTGCGGCGGTCGAGGCCACGCAACTGGCGGAACAGCGCCTCGCGCTCCTCGTAGTGACGGGTTTCGATGCTGGTGAACTTCGGGCGGCGGCTCATGGCTGGCTCCCTTCTTCCTGCTTGCCCAACTGCTCGCCCATGACGCGGGTTTCGAAGGGCAACACCCGGCGCATCGCCAGGGCGTCGTCGCGGAACGGTCGGTCGGTCTTGGCCCGGGCGCTCTGTTTCGCGAACATCGCCTGCCCCTGCTCGGCGAAACGCTGGTCGGTGAGCGAGAACATCAGCGCCACCAGGGCGTCGATCTCCTCCTCGTTCAGCGCCAGCGGCTCGATGCCGCCGTCGAGGAAGGCGTTGGTCTCGCCGCCCTTGTTGTAGTGATCCATGACGTCCCACAAGGTCTGCATCGAGCCGTCGTGCATGTACGGCCCGGTGATGGCGATGTTGCGCAGCTGCGAAGTGCGGAACGCGCCGACGTCGCTGCGGTTCTTGGTGACCATGAAGCGGCCGAGCTCGGAGAGATCGGTCTTCAGCGCCAGGTCGTCGATGGCCTGCAGGCCGTCGTTGGCCGTCAGCTTGACCAGCGCCTCGCGCGCCAGCTTCTCGAAATCCTGGTGGCGCGCCGAGACGCCGATGTTGTGGAAGCGATTGTCGGTGCCGAGCGGGTTGGACTGGTTGAGCTGGTGGCAGGCGACGCAGCGCCCCTTGCCGTTGAACAGCACCCAGCCCTGCTGGGCCTGCGGCGAGATGGCGTCCATCTGGCCGGCGAGGAACTGGTCGAAGGGCGACTGCAGGAAGATCAGCGTGCGCTGGAACGACGCCAGAGCGCGGCCGATGTCCTCGTAGTTCGGCTGGCGCCCATAGGCGTCCTGGAACATCTGCTGGTAGGGCTGATCGCCGGCGATCGCCTGCACCGCCGCGGCGCCGTCGGGCTGGCCCATCTCGATGGAATTGACGATGGGCAGCTTGGCCTGCGCCTCGAGCGAGGGGGCGCGGCCGTCGAGAAAGAGCGTCTGCAGGACGAAGGCGTTGGCGTTGATCGGTGCGTTGCGGCGACCGAGCTGATCGCGGATGCCCTCCGAGACCGGCCGCTGATCGGTGAAGCCGCGGCTGACGTCGTGGCAGGTGGCGCAGGCGACGGTGCCGTCGGCCGACAGGCGGGTGTCGAAGTAGAGCTTCCTGCCCAGCGCGACGCGTGCCGGCGTCATCTGGTTGTCCGGCGGGATGAACAGCTTCCAGATGACCGGATCGACACCCGGCGGCGGCTGGCTCACGTCGCGTTCGGGCAGCAGCGCGTCGAGGCGCTCCATCTGCTGGTCCATCGGCAGCGCCCCGTGCAGGACGGGAGCGTCGGCCGCTCCGACGGGCGCGCCGACCAGCAGCGCGGCGGCCGCGACGGGGAGCCATAGCCAAACTCCCCGGATGCGTGTGGCGCGTCTCATACTGGCCTCCTCCGGCTCTGCGAGGTCGTTTCCGACACTTAGTGTTAAAAGGATGTACGACAGGGCGGTGCCGAGCGCAAGCCCCGACGACGGTCCTTCTCAGACGTCGTCGCGGCAGCGCATGCAGACGCCGCGCATGGTGACGCCGATCGACTCGACCTGGAAGCCTTCCGGTGGGTTGGCGAGGCCGCGGATCTGCGAGTTGGCGCGGGCGGGGAGATCGAAGATGCGCGCGCAGATGCGGCAGCGGGCGTGGTAGTGCGGGTCGGTGGTCGATTCGTAGCGGAAGGGCTCGCCGCCTTCGGTCACACAGGCCGCGAGCCCTTCGCGCACGAAGGCGCCGAGGACCTCGTAGACCGTCTTCTTGCTCACCCGCTTCTGTTCGCGCAGCAGTGCGCGGTGCAGATCGAGCGCGGTTGGATGATAGTCGGCCGCGCGCAGCAGGCGCAGCAGCGCCAGCCGCTGGCGCGTCGCCCGCAGCCCGCGACTGGAGAGCTCCTCGGACAGCACCGCCGCCTGCGCGTCGCGTTTCATGACGTAGCCAGGGAAGCGGATTGCCACGGCAGGGTCAACGCAGGCCCCCCCGCCTCCCGGCTGGTGATGATCGCGGCCGGTGCGCACGCCGAGCGGATGAGCACGGCCTGGAGGGCGCCGGTCCCTCGGCGCCGTGCTGATCCCAAGACCGCCAGCTTGCCGCGAGCACCGCACCGACGGAGCGGCGCCAGGTTGCGCGCCGCTCGGGCACGGTGCCTTTCGCCGGCACGGTGCCGACCAGCGGCGCCCTCCCGGTGCTACAGCGCCTCGGCGGCGGTGGTCTCGACCACCTGGCCGTCGCGGACGAACACCAGGCGGTCGCAGTGGGCCACGGCCGACGTGCGGTGGGCGACGACGAGGATGGTGCGCTCGCCGTGCAGGGCGGCGACGGCGCGGATCAGCTCGGCCTCGGTGGCGAGGTCGAGCGCCGACGTCGCCTCGTCGAAGACCAGCAGCTCCGGTCCATGGTACAGCGCCCGCGCGATCCCGATGCGCTGCCGCTCCCCACCCGACAGGCGGGTGCCGTGCTCGCCGAGCCGGGCGTCGAGGCCGTGCGGCAACCCCGCGACCAGCCGGTCGAGCTGCGCCGCGCGCAGCGCGTCGCGCACCCGCCGGTCGTCGATCTCCGCATCGACGATGCCGAGCGCGACGTTGCGCCGCATGCTGTCGTCGATGAGGAACACCGTCTGCGGGACGTAGCCGACCTGGCGGCACCAGGCGCGCTCGCGGCCGCGCAGCGGGACGGCGTCGACGGTGACCTCGCCGCTCGACGGCTGCAGCAGCCCGACGATCAGGTCGACCAGCGTGCTCTTGCCGGCGCCGGTCGGACCGACGATCCCGAGCGCCTCGCCGCGCGCGATGCACAGCGAGGCGTCGCGCAGCGCCGGCGCCATCGCGCCCGGATACGTGTAGGTCACGCGCTCGAGGGCGAGCTGGGTGCGCAACGCCGGTGGCGGCCCGTGGTCGCCGGCCGCCGCGGTGCTGGCGTCGAGCAGCGCGGCGTCGGCGGCGAGCTCTTCGACCGGGGCCGCGGCGGTGCGGATCTGGCTGAGATGCCAGGTGACCCGGTTGGCGATCGGCACCAGGCGGAAGCCGGCGTAGGCGAAGAGGCCGAGCAGCGGCAGGCCGTCGGCGCCGACGTGCCCCGACAGCGTGGTCAGGGCGATCACCAGCAGCGCGCCGCAGACGAAGACCGTCTCGAAGACCAGCGGCGGCAGGGTCTGCAACGTGGCGCGCTGGTACCCGAGCGCCACCGCCGTCTCCTGGCGCGCGGCGAACTCGTGCGCGAAGAACTCCTCGCGGCCGAGCGCCTTGATCGCCTTGATGCCCCCGAAGGCGTGCTGCAGGGTCTGCAACTGGCTCCGCGCCAGCTCGTGGGTGCGCCGGCCGAGGCGCGCCGCCATGCGGCGCGTCGCGCGCAACAGCCCGGCGCCGAGGAGCAGCAGCACCAGCCCGGTGACCAGGGTGACGCGCGGGGCACTGAACAGCAGCACCGCGAGCAGGCCGACGCCGACCAGCAGCTCGGAGAGCGTCGCGGCAAACGCCGCCAGCGCCTCGAACACGGCGTGCACCGCCGTGGTGACGTTGCGCATCAGCTGGGCGGAGCTGCGCCGCAGGTGCAGCGGGTAGGGCGCCAGCAGGTAGGCGCGCAGCAGACGGTTGGCCAGCTCGGCGCTCGATTCGCCGCTGATCTTGTGGCGCAGGTACTGCAGCGCGGCGAGCAGCAGGTTCTTGCCGACCGTGGCGAGCGCCACCAGCGCGGTGAAACACAGGACCTGCGAGCGCGCGTCCTGCCAGGGCAGCAGCGGCGCGATCTGCGCGGCGACCGGCAGGCGCGTCACGGCCGTGGGATCGCCGATGATGCTCACCAGGCCGAAGACCGCCGCCGCCATGGCGCCCTCCGCGACGCCGGTCAGCGCCGCCATCAGCGGCACCAGGAGCCACCAGCGCCGCAGGCGGCGGGGCAACAGGCGCAGACAGTGGCGCAGCGTGGTCAGCATCGCGAGGGGTGGTGCAGCGACTCTAGGACCTCTGCCAGGCCGGCGCCAAAGGCGGCGAGCGAAAAGTCGCGCGCGGCGCGCGCCCGCCCGGCGCGGCCCAGGCGTTCGGCGGCGTCGGGATCATCGAACA
Source organism: Binatia bacterium (assembly GCA_050735855.1). Classification (GTDB taxonomy): domain Bacteria; phylum Desulfobacterota; class Binatia; order HRBIN30; family CADEER01; genus JBOHWA01. The sequence continues at coordinate 1,883 of JBOHWA010000283.1, read as the reverse complement.
CCCGCTGCAGCGCGCCGGCGAACGCGTCGGGCTCGGGCGCGCACAGCCAGCCGGTCTCGCCGTCGACCACCGTTTCCAGCGGGCCGCCCTCGCGCACCGCGATCACCGGCCGGCCAGCCGCCATCGCCTCGATCGGGCCGTAGCCGAAGTGCTCATGGCGCGGTGTGTACAGGACCGCGCGGCAGCCTTCGAGCAGCGCCGTGCGCTCGGCGTCGCTCGGCGACCGCCGCCACTCGACCTGGGCGCCCAGCCCGTGCCCGGCCGCGCGCGCCTGCAGCGCTGCCAGCGTCGTGCGGCTGCCGCGCAGCGTCGCGTCGTAGCCGCCGGCGATGACCAGACGCGTCGCCGCGAAGCGCGCCGCCCCGAGCATGGGGCGCAGGGCGGCATAGGCATCGACGGCCAGGGCGAGGTTCTTGTCCGGCGCCAGGCGGCTGATGCTGACCACGGTCTGCGACGCGGCCGGGCTGCGCGACGCGTCGTAGGCGTCGACGTCGACCCCTGGATGCAGGACGCTCGGCGCGGCGAGGTGCGGAAACGTGCGGGCGAACATCCCTGCGGTGAAGGCGCTGTTGACCAGCACGCGGTCGGCGGCGGCGGTGCCGCGCGCTTCCCAGGCGTCGATGGGGGCGCGGTAGACGCCGTACCAGGCGCGCCGCACGGGGGCGAGGAGGCGGTCGGGGAAGTGGCAGTAGAAGACCACCGGCGCGCGGTGCAGGCGGCGGGCGAACGGGACGACATGCGCGACGAGGTCACAGAAGATGGCATCGAAGCGCGGCCGCTGGCGGGCGGCGACCGCCGCCAGCCAGTGCATGCGAGCGATGGCGAGCGGCGCGCGCAGATGCTGGCCGAGCTGGCCCGGCAGCAGGCCATGCACGCGCACGGCGAGACGGCCGTCGGCGGTCGGCGGGAAGGCGCGCTGCGGGTCGTGTGCGGCGGTGAAGATGGTGGTGCGGTGGCCGCGCGCCTGCAGCGCCAGGGCGGCGTCGACCACCAGTCGCTCGGCGCCGCCGATGCCGAGCGTCGGATGCAGAAACGCGACGTTCATCATCACGGCAGGATCAACGGCGCGGCGTGCGCGCGCCAGGCGTCGTCCCAACGCTCGCCGGCCGCCGCCGCGGCGGCGCCGGCGCGCAACCGGGCGAGCAGGGCATGGCCGGCCGGGGTACCGTCGAAGAGCAGGCCGAGGCGGTCGGCCAGCTCCTCGGCCGTGCGGAACAGCACGCCGGTCTCGCCGGCATGCAGCATCTCGCCGAGGCACGGCGCGTAGTCGAGCGCGCACACCGGTAGCCCGGCCCCGAGCATGTCGGCGATCTTCATCGGCAGATCGAGCCCCGACGTCGAGCGGTGCAGGCAGAGGCCGAGGTCGGCGGCGGCGAGCACCGCCGGGTAGTCGGCCGGCGCCAGCCACCGCGTGCGCAGATGCACGCGGCCGGCGGCCCGGGCGGCGATGCGCCGCTCGTAGTGCTCGCGCCAGGCGCCGGCGCCGGTGAGTAGCATCAGCCACGGCGCGTCACCCGGCGCGGCGCGCGCCTCGATGCGCGCCGCGGCATCGAGCAGCAGGTCGAAGTCCTCATCTGCCGTCCAACTGCTCGGGCTGACGATCAGCACCGGGCGTGGCACGGCGGGCACGTCGAGTTGGGCGCACAACGCCTGCAGCGTGGCGTCGCGCTGTGCCGCCGGCGCCGGCGCGAAACGGCGCGGCGGCCGGTCGTAGAGCACCCGCGCGGCGACGTTCCACTGCGCCGCCAGCACGGCCTGCATGGCGGCGGAGACGCACAGGTGGCCGTCGGCGCGGTGGCCGAGGGCGCGCTCGGCGCGCCGCGCCAGGCGCACCAGGGGATGGCCGGCGCCGAGACGCCGCGCCAGCATGGCGTAGCCGAAGT
>JBOHWA010000282.1:0-8585 GCA_050735855.1 Binatia bacterium | reverse complement strand
CCTTCCCCCGCAAGGGGGGAAGGGACCCTCGAAGTCGCGGCGGCGACGAGGTGAGCGGCTTGGCTCGATTTCTTGGGCAGAGCCGGACGGAGGTCATCGCGCCGCGCGGGCTCAGGGCGTCGACTTGGTCGCCCGCGCGTCGCCGGCCAGGCGCGGGTCGGGTGCCGTCCAGCCGCGCAGGACCTCCGCCGCGCCGGCGTCGGCGTCCGGCGTCAGCAGCTCGAACAGGCGCGTCGCGATGGCCTTGTGGTCGCGGCATTCCAGGCAGTGCGGGCGCTGGCCGAACAGGTCGCCCTGGGCGACGAAGGTGCGCACCGGGTTGAAGCCGCAGAACGGCTTGTTCCAGCAGTCGGTACACATCGGCTGCGCGTCGAGCAGCGAGGCGGCGGCGATGGCGCGCACGGTCGGATGCTGGGCGATCGCCTGCGGCGACAGCGCGGACGCCTCGCCGAGGAGGAAGAACGGGTCGCCGGCGGCGTCGACCTGGCGCGCCTCGTCGTTGGGAAAGACGCGGCCGGTGGCGTCGTAGGCGACCTGGCCGGTACCGGCGCCGTGCGGCGACCGAACGTCGACCACCGCGGCGTCATCGGGGGTGAGGATGCGGGTCAGGAACACCGCCGCCTTGCGCTCGCGCAGCGTGGCGCCGGCGCGGTTGCGTTCGATCAGGTAGTCGAGCGTGCGGCGGTAGAACTCCAGGTACTCCTCGACCGGGTAGCCGATCGCCGCCCACGCCTCGGGGGCGACGCGCGCGACATCGAGCGGCGCCAGGTGCAGGGTGGTGAGGCCGCGCGCGATGTACTCGTCGACCGTCTCGCGCCAGGCCGTGAGGGTGCGGCGGGTGACGGCGAGGGTGGCGTCCACCCCCCACTGCGCCGCGTCGCGCCCCAGCTCGGCGTAGCGCCGGGTGAAGTAGTCGATCCAGCGCACCACCACGGCGTGCGCCGGTCCTGGCAGCCAGGTGCGGTTCCAGTCGTGCACGTCGGCGGGGCCGTCCAGCGCGGTGCTGAGGCGCACGTCGTTGGCCAGTAGCCACTCCGCCATCGTGTCGTCCATGGCGTCGCAGGTGCTGCGCAGGCGGATGGTGAGCGCCTTGCCGGCGGCGCGCTGGTTGGTCGTGCGGGCGTATTCGACCAGGTGCCGCACCACCGCCGCGTTGCGCAGCGGCTCGCCGTCGGCGCCGAGCAGCTCGAGGCTCACCGCCGGTGCGGTGGTCTGCAGCGCCAGCGCGACGACCTGCTCGGCGGTCTCCGGCGACATCGCCTCGAGCGCGCCAGTCTCGCCGTCGGTGCGCGTCACCGCGATCAGGTGCAGATGGGCGCCGCGGCGCAGGTGGCGATGGCGGCGCGCCAGGCGGCCGGCCAGGGCGTCGACATCGAGGCCGTCGCGCAGAAAGCCTTTGCCCTGCAGCTCGGCGAAGCGCGCGTGCCCGGCGGCGATGCGGCCGGCGAGCAGCTCGGCGAACTCGGCCTCGCTGAGGAAGGCCCAGTCGCCGGCGTCGCCGCTGAGCAGCACCCGATCGGCGACGCGGCCCCAGCGGAAACAGCCGACCGACTCCTCGGCCAGCGCCAGCGCGGGCGCCGCCACGCTCACGGAGCGCGGCGCCATCAGCTCGCCTCGTCGGTCGTCGCCTGGCGGCGGCGGGCGATGGTCTCGTAGAGGGCGTGGTTGGCGAAGGCGTGTCCGACCAGTGCCGGCTCGTGCTCGACCACGTCGGTGATCTCCACCTCTGCAGCCTCGCCCGCGTGCGTCACGGCGATGCGGGCGACCTCGGCATACGCAGCCGCGGCCGCGTCGACGGCCTCGGGCAGGTAGAGGGAGCGGGCGAAGGAGAGCCGCACCTACTTGGACTCGTTCTCGTTGGCCTTGGCGCCGTGTTTCTCTTCCCACGGCACCATGATCTCGAGCGGGTCCTCCAGCAGCTCTTCGGCTTCCAGCTCGGCGAGCAGGTCGTCGACCGAGGGAGCGGCGGCCGCCGAGCGCAGCGCGGCGGCGGTGTAGTACTCCCGGATGCGAGCGGTGGCGTGCGAGAGGCGCAGGCGTGCCGCCTGCGAGAGGAGTTCGTTGGCGAACTCGCCGGCCAGGGAATCGAGGGCGGCGGACGACGCCGCTTCACGCGCGGTGAGACGCGCGTCCACCACCCCATCCCTGGGCCGTGACAGATAGACGTAGCACTTGTCGAGAAACAGGTAGCAGGCGCCGTAGATCGCCTCGAGCGGATACACGCTCTCGTCCAGCTCCACCGCGACGGAGTCGGGACCGAGTGTGAATCCGAGGCGCGACTCCTGTGATCCTGTCGTCTCGACCACCAGGCTCACCTCAGCCGCCGGTCCTCGGGACCGTTGAAGCGGCGCACCCGCTCGCTATGGGCGAGCAGTGCGGTGACCGTGGCGTCGCGGCCGCTCTCGTTGGCGGCCAGCACATGCGCCACCTCGGCGACGGCTTGTGCCAGGGTCTCGTCGGTGGGCAGATCGCCCTCGCCGCCGTTCATCACCACCAGGTCGAACTGGCGGGTGTAGACCAGACCGCTCGGCTGGCCGTCGTTGCGGCACAGGTGGACGCGGTGGTTGCGGCCGCGCTCGTTCTGCAACGTCAGCACGCAGGAGCCGTCGACCGCGCCGGTCAGGCCGGCAACCTTCCAGCCGTGCGCGACCGTCGAACCGAGCGCCAGCGGCGCGACCAGTTCCCACGGCTGCGGCGCCGACAGGGTCAGCGGCGCTTCCGCATCGACCACCGGCTGGCCGGGGACCGAGATCTGCTTGGTTGCCTGCTCCGCCGCAACAGCGGGCTGCCCGGGCTGGGGCGCGGCACCGGCTGGTGCCGCCTCGTTGGGGGCGCGCCTTACGCTCGCCACTGCCGTACCGGCCGCCAGAACCACTGCCGTACCGGCCGCAAGCTTTCCGACCACATCACGTCGCGACAGCATGCCGCTCTCCTTCCTTGCTCCAGTCAAGCTGGAGCTACCACAGCGTGCAAAGAAGCTGCAACACTCATTTCTCGAATCATCCCGTGGACTTCGCGTCTACTGCTTGCCCTTGAAACCGGTCGCGGTGTTCTTGATCGGGCTGGCGTACGTCCCCTGCCAGCACAGGCCGGTCTGGTAGTTGTAGAGCTGTGCGGTGACCGGCGTCTGCAGCGCGCCCATGTTGAGCACGTCGGGGGCGCCGGTTCCGCGGGCGACCAACAACGCCTTGGTCCTGCCGCTCTCGCCGGTGCCCTGCGCCAGGACCTTCTGGGTGCCGTCGGAAGCGAAGGTGGTGTCCTTGTACTTGTAGCCCTTGCTGTTCTCGCGCCACTTGGTGGCGCTCGGCGCGACGTGCACCGTGCCGACCAGGGTGGGCGACGCGCCGGCGTAGATGCACAGGGCGTAGTCGGCCGCGACCATCGGGTTGGCGAAGTCGGCCTTCACGGTCGGCTGGCCCTTGATGTACTTCCAGATGATCCGGTCCTTGTTGTCGTCGGCGTTGTTCTTGATCAACAGCAGCGACTTCACCGCGGTGCGGCAGGTCTGCGGCGTCGCCGGACAGGCGTCGGTCTGACAGATGTCGCTGCTCTCGTTGCAGATGTCTGCCAGGATGCAGGGGTCCGCCGCATCGACGCAGGTACCGCTCTGGCAGGTCTCGGCGCCGTTGCAGAAGAGGCCGTCCGGGCAGCTGGTGCCGTCCGGCGCCAGGTCGTCGGCCGGGCAGGTATCCGACGCGCCGCTGCATTCCTCGGCGACGTCGCAGTTGTGGGCCGCCGCGCGGCACTCGGTGCCGGCCGGCAGCTTGCCGTCCGCCGGGCAAGTGGCGCCCGGCGTGCCGGTGCACTGCTCAGTCGCATCGCAACTCCCCGCCGGACCGCGGCAGGTGGTGGTCGGCGGGGCGACGATCTCGGCCGCGCAGCTGCCGGCGGACAGACCGGGGCAGAACTCGTCCGGATCGCAGACGTCTCCTGAGCCCGGCCGGCACAGGGTGGTGTTGGCCTCGAGCACGTCGGCGGGGCAGGCCTCGCCGGCGACGCCGGTGCAGGCTTCGGTGGGATCGCAGAGGTCGCCCGAGCCGGGGCGGCATTCCGTCGCCGCCGGCGTGACGACGTCGGCCGGACAGGGCTGGCCGGCGACGCCGGTGCACAGCTCATCGGGATCGCAGCTGTCGCCCGAGCCGGCGAGGCAGACGGTGGCGGCGGACAACACGACGTCCGGCGGGCAGGTCTGATCGGCGACGCCGGTGCACTGCTCGTCGGGATCGCAACTGTCGCCCGAGCCGGCGCGGCACTGTGTGCCGGGCGAGGTGATCGTATCGCTCGGGCACGGGGTGGTGCTGCCGTCGCACTGCTCGTCCGGATCGCATGCATCGCCGGAGCCGGCGTTGCAGACGAAGCCATTGGGACGCAGCGCGTCGGCGTCGCAGGTGTCGGCGAGCCCGTCACAGACCTCGGCGACGTCGCAGATGCCGACCGCGGGGCGGCAGACGGCGGTGCTCTTGATGTCTACCGGGCAGGTGTCGGCGACGCCGTTGCAGCTGTCGGTGACGTCACAGACGCCCGCGGACGGGCGGCACACCGCGGTGCTCTTGGCATCCGCCGGGCAGGTATTGCTGACCCCGTTGCAGCTGTCGACGAGGTCACAGACGCCGGCCGACCCGCGGCACACCGCGGTGCTCTTCGCATCGCCGGGGCAGGTGGTGCTCGCCCCGGTGCAGAGCTCGGTGAGGTCGCAGACGCCGACCGAGGCGCGGCAGGTGAAGCCGGCGTTGCCGGCCGGATGCTGGCAGACCACGCTGCTGCCGTTGCAGGTGTCGGTGCTGCAGACGTTGCCGTCGTCGGTGCAGGCGGTGCCGGCGGTCTTGAAGCCGCAGGTCGCGCTGCAGCACGACGCCAGCGTCCCGTTGACGCCGGAGCCCTGATCGCACTGCTCGGGCGTCCCGCCGACGGTGTCGACCGTCGAGTCGCCGCAGGTCGAGTAATAGAAGCCGAGATCGACGTGCGAGACGTCGCGATCGGTGCCGGTGCGGGTGTTCTTGCCGTGTACGCTGGCGGTGCCGAAGTAGTCGCGCGAGTTGGTCCAGGGACCGCCCACCGCGTCGCTGGCCTCCAGGAAGGTGGTGACCACAAAGCTGCCCGACAGGACGCGGAACAGCGAGTGGACGGCGCCGTTGGCGTTGGTCAGCGCGATGGTGCTGGCATCGTCGACGATGGCGGCGCTGCCGGTGCTGAACACCAGCCGCTGGCGGGTGAACACCGTCTGATTGGCGCCGGTCTCGACGTTGAAGACGGCGGTCTGGCCTGTGTAGGTGATGGTCAGGCCCGCCTCGGCCGACCAGGAGACGATCTCGGCGCCGGTCGGCTGGGTATTGGTGCGCATCGCCAGGCCGATCGGCGTCGTGCCCACCGGCACGTTGTTGTTCTTGATGCCGATGTAGAGGTTCGTGTAGCTCGCCAGCGGGGCTGTGCAGGTCCACAACCCGCCGGTCGGGCCCTTCGGGTCCCCGCTCACCGAACAGCTGCCGCCGTTGGGCGGCGTGTAGGTGGGCCCGCCGGTGATGATCACCGCCGAGGCGCTCGAGGCGAGGCCCAGCAGCGCCAGCGCCGCGACGATCGATCCACGCTTCATGATCTGTCCTGCTATCGGCATGGCGGCGACTCCATTCAGCGCTGTGCTGCGATCCTCACCACGACCCGTGCGAGCCGTGGCTGCCGTGCGACCCGTGGCTGCCGTGCGAGCCATGGCTGCCGTGCGAGCCATGGCTGCCGTGCGAGCCGTGCGAGCCATGGCTGCCATGGCTGCCGTGCGAACCGTGGCTGCCGTGGCTGCCGTGCGAGCCGTGCGAGGCGTGCGACATATGCTGCGCGAGCAGCAGCTTCTCGCTGTGCGGCTCGGTGCGCAGCGCGTCGGCCGCCTCGGACGCATCGAGCGCGGCCACCGGTTTGACGGCCTGCTTGGCCTCGTCGCGGCTGAGGAAATCCAGCGGCGACTTGCGCAGGGTTGGAAGCCCGTTCTTTTTCTCGCTCATTGTCCCGCCTCCACTGTGGCCGTCACCGGGCTCACGGGTTCTTGGCCTTGAACTGACCGGCCACATTCTTCGTGGCGTTGGCCGCGCTGAACGAGCTGCCGAAGCAGATGCCCGTTTCGTTGTTGCGCACCTGGACCTGCAGCGGCAGATCGAGCGCCGGGATCGGCAGCGTGAAGGTGTCGGGCAGGTTTTCGCCCTTACCCTTGACCAGCATCTTGGACTTGCCGGCGGCGCCGCCCTTGCCGATGATCTTCTGGATACCGTCCTCGGCCAAGGTGCTGTCCTTGTATTTGTAGCCCTTGGTGCTGATCGCCGACCACTTGGTACCGTCCGCCGGCACCTCGACCTGCGCCACCAGCCCGGCGCCGGTGTAGAAGCAGACCGCGTAGTTGGCCGTGCTGGTCGGGTTGGCCAAGTCGCCCTGGCTGGTTGCTTCGCCCTTCAGCCACTTGAAGATCATCTTGTCCTTCGAATTGGTGGCGCTGTCCTTGATCAGGACCTTCGACTTGCCGGCGACGCGGCAGGTCGCCGCCGTATTCGGGCAGCCGCCGGTGAAGCATTGGTCGACCGGCTCGTTGCAGCTCTGCCCCATCCCGCTGCAGGGCGCGGTGCCCGGCGAGCAGGCGCCGCTCTGGCAGGTTTCGGCGCCGTTGCAGAAGGCGCCGTCGGAGCAACTGGTGCCGTCCACCGCCGACAGATCGGCTGGGCAGACGCTCGTCCCATCGCAGGTTTCGGCCACATCGCAGGTGCCGGCCGCGGCGCGGCAGGTCGACCCGATGTTGCCGGCCGGATGCTGGCAGAACTTGCTGCTGCCGTCGCAGGCGTCGACGGTGCAGAGGTTGCCGTCGGACGAGCACGGCGTACCGTTGGACAGCGCGCCGTCGACCGGGCAGTCGAAGGAGACGCCGTCGCAGGCCTCGGCTGCGTCGCACTCCTCGCCGACCGAAGCCGCGCGGCACTGGACGCCGTTGGGCTGCGGGCTGTTGACCGGGCACGCCGCTGCGGCGCCGGTGCAGAGTTCGGCGGCGTCGCAGGCTTCGCCGACCGAGGCGGCTCGGCAGAGCGTGGTGCTCGGCTCGAAGACGTCGGTCGGACACGCGTTGTTCACGCCATCGCAGAAGTCGGCGATGTCGCAGATACCGGCGTTGGCGCGGCACTCGGCCGTGCTCTTCACGTCGGTGGTGCAGGTCTTGTTGGTGCCGTCGCAGAAGTCGGCGATGTCGCAGACGCCGCCGGCGGCACGGCATTCGGTGGTCGCAGGCTCGATGACGTCGGCCGGGCAGTCGACGTCGGAGCCGGTGCAGAACTCCGTCACGTCGCAGACCTCGCCGACGCTGCCGGTCCGGCACGCGACGGTGTTGGCTTCCAGGGCGTCGGCCGGGCAGGTGACGGTGAGACCGTCGCACTGCTCAGCGACGTCGCAGACGCCGGCCGCGGCGCGGCAGGTGGTGGTGATGGGCTCGACGCCGTCGGCCGGGCAGTCATCGCCGACGCCGTCGCACGACTCGGCGACGTCGCAGTCGCCGGCCGAGGCACGGCACTCCGCCGTGCTCTTCGCATCTGCGGGGCAGTCGTCGCCGACCCCGTCGCAGGTTTCCGCCAGATCGCAGTCGCCGGCCGAAGCGCGGCATTCCGCCGTGCTCTTGTCGTCGGCCGGACAGGCCGCCCCGCTGCCAGTGCACGACTCGGAGACGTCGCAGTCACCGGCCGAGGCACGGCACTCGGTGGTGTTGGGCTCAAAGGCATCCGCCGGACAGGCGGCGCCGGAGCCGGTGCAGGATTCGGCCACGTCGCAGACGCCCGCCGTGGCGCGGCACTCGACGGTGTTGGGCTCGAAGGCATCCGCCGGGCAGGCGGTCCCGACGCCGTCGCACAGCTCGGCGACGTCGCAGTCCCCGGCGGTGGGGCGGCAGGTGGTGGTATCAGGTTCGATCACATCGGCCGGGCAATCGTCGCCCACGCCATCGCAGGATTCCGCGATGTCGCAGACGCCCGCCGCGGCACGGCACTCGGCCGTGCTCTTGGCATCCACGGGGCAGTCGTCGCCGACCCCGTCGCAGCTTTCCGCCAGATCGCAGACGCCGGCCGAAGTGCGGCATTCCGCCGTGCTCTTGTCGTCGGCCGGACAGGCCGCGCCGCTGCCGGTGCACGACTCGGAGACGTCGCAGTCGCCGGCCGATGCACGGCATTCAGTGCTGTTGGGCTCGAAGGCATCCGCCGGGCAGGCGGCGCCGCTGCCGGTGCAGGATTCCGCGATGTCGCAGACCCCTGCCGAGGCCCGGCACCCGGTGGTGCTGGGCTCGAAAGCATCCACCGGGCAGGTGGCGCTGGAACCGGTGCAGGATTCCGCCACGTCGCAGTCGCCGGCCGTGGCCCGGCACTCGGTGGTCGCGGGCTCGAGGCTATCGGCCGGGCAGTTGTCGCCCGAACCGTCGCAGGACTCGGCGATGTCGCAGACCCCGGCCGAGGCACGGCACTCAGCCGTGCTCTTGGCATCGGACGGGCAGTCGTTGCCGACCCCGTCGCAGGTTTCCGCCAGATCGCAGACGCCGGCCGAGGCGCGGCATTCGGACGTGCTCTTGGCGTCGGCCGGAC
>JBOHWA010000281.1:0-4504 GCA_050735855.1 Binatia bacterium | reverse complement strand
GTGGAGGGGGGCTCGCCGCGAACACGGCGCCGAGGGACCGGCGCCCTCCAGGTCTCGTCCACGAGGCCGAGACGTTGTTGCGGCGCGCCCGCGCGCTGCCGACCCACGGTCCGGGGCCGTATCGTTCGCGGGTGAGGGCACGGCACTAGCCGGCGCGGGAGAGGGCGCGGCGGACCTCACACCAACCCCACCGCGGTCAGGGCCATGTCGATGAGCTTGATGCCGGCGAATGGGGCGACTACGCCGCCGACGCCGTAGATCAGCAGCGAGCGGCGCAGCAGCGCGGCGGCGCCGAGCGGGCGGTACTGCACGCCGCGCAGCGCCAGCGGGATGAGCAGGATGATGATGACGGCGTTGAAGATCACCGCCGAGAGGATGGCGCTGAGCGGCGAGGTGAGGTGCATGATGTCGAGCCCGCGCATCTCCGGGTAGGCGACGATGAACATCGCCGGCAGGATGGCGAAGTACTTGGCGACGTCGTTGGCGATCGAGAACGTGGTCAGACAGCCACGCGTCATCAGCAGCTGCTTGCCGACCTCGACCACCTCGAGCAGCTTGGTCGGGTTGGAGTCGAGGTCGACCATGTTGCCGGCCTCCTTCGCCGCCTGCGTGCCGGTGTTCATCGCCACGCCGACGTCGGCCTGGGCGAGGGCCGGCGCGTCGTTGGTGCCGTCGCCGGTCATCGCCACCCGCTTGCGCTTGGCCTGCTCGGTCTTGATCAGCTGCATCTTGGCCTCGGGCGTGGCCTCGGCGAGGAAGTCGTCGACGCCGGCCTCGCGCGCGATGGCGGCCGCGGTGCGCGGGTTGTCCCCGGTGATCATCACCGTGCGGATGCCCATGGCGCGGAAGCGGTCGAAGCGCTCCTTGATGCCGCCCTTCACGACGTCCTTGAGATGGATGATGCCGAGCAGGCGGTCGCCGTCGGCGACGGCGAGCGGCGTGCCGCCGGCGTCGGAGATGCCGTGCACGATCGCGTCGAGCCCGGCCGGGGCGTGGCCGCCGAGCGCCTCGACATGCGCCACGACCGCGTCGACGGCGCCCTTGCGCACCTGCCGCCCATCCAGATCGCAGCCGCTCATGCGCGTGTGGGCGCTGAACGGGATGAAATGCGCGCCGATCTCGCGCACCTCGCGGCCGCGCAGCTTGTAGCGCTCCTTCACCAGCACGACGATCGAGCGGCCCTCGGGCGTCTCGTCCGCCAGGCTGGCGAGCTGCGCGGCGTCGGCCAGCTCCGGCTCGCTGGCGCCGCCGACGGCGAGCAGCTCGGTCGCCATGCGGTTGCCGAGCGTGATCGTGCCGGTCTTGTCGAGCAGCAGCGTGTCGACGTCGCCCGCCGCCTCGACCGCGCGGCCGCTCATCGCCAGCACGTTCTTGCGCAGCAGGCGGTCCATGCCGGCGATGCCGATGGCGGAGAGCAGCCCGCCGATGGTGGTCGGGATCAGGCAGACGAGCAGGGCGACGATGACCGTCACCGACAGGGTGATGCCGGAATACAGCGCGATCGGCACCAGCGTCGTGCAGGCGATGAGGAAGACGATGGTCAGGCCGACCAGCAGGATGTGCAGGGCGATCTCGTTCGGCGTCTTCTGCCGCGCGGCGCCCTCGACCAGCGCGATCATGCGGTCGAGGAAGGAGTGACCGGGCTCGGCGGTGATGCGTACGACGATGCGGTCCGACAGCACCTTGGTGCCGCCGGTGACCGCCGAGCGGTCGCCGCCGCTCTCGCGGATGACCGGCGCCGACTCGCCGGTGATAGCCGACTCGTCGACCGAGGCGATGCCCTCGATGACGTCGCCGTCGCCGGGGATGATCTCGCCGGCTTCGACCACCACCGTGTCGCCCTTGCGCAGCTGCGCCGCCGGTACCGCCTCCTCCTTCCCGTTCAGCAGGCGGCGCGCCAGCGTGTCCTTGCGCATCCTGCGCAGGCTGGCGGCCTGCGCCTGGCCGCGCCCCTCGGCGACGGCCTCGGCGAAGTTGGCGAACACGACGGTGAACCACAGCCACAGGCTGACGCTGGCGGTGAACCACAGCGGCGCCGCCGGCGGACCGCTGGCGAACGCATCGCGCAGCAGGATCAGCGTCGTCATCACGCTGCCGATCTCGACCACGAACATCACCGGGTTCTTGGCGACATGCCGCGGCGCCAGCTTGCGCAGGCTGGCGAGCACCGCCGGGGCGAGGATCGCGCTGTCGAAGAGCGAGTAGTCTTTCGCTTTGCTGGCCATGGACGGTGTCCTTTGTCGTTCGCAGGCTGGCGCGCCGTGCGCGCCAGACGGGCACGGAGGCCCGCGCTACCTAGAAGAAGCGGCCGGCGCCGGCGAGGAAGTGCTCGACGATCGGTCCGAGGGCGAGGGCTGGGAAGAAGGTCAGCGCGCCGACGATGACGATGACGCCGATCAGCAGGACGACGAACAGTCCACCGTCGGTCGGGAAGGTGCCGGCCGACGGCGGCACGGTCTTCTTGCCGACCAGCGAGCCGGCGATCGCCAGCATCGGCACCATCATCAGGAAACGGCCACCGAGCATGGTGAGGCCGAGGGTGGTGTTGTACCAGGGCGTGTTGGCGCTGATGCCGGCGAAGGCGGAGCCGTTGTTGCCGCCGGCGCTGGTGAACGCGTAGAGCATCTCGCTCAACCCGTGCGGCCCGGCGTTGTTGAGCGACGAGACGCCGTAGGGCGCCACCGCCGACCAGCCGGTGAAGCCGAGCACCAGCAGCGGGAAGATGAGGATGTAGAGCATGGTCAGCTTGATCTCGCGCTGCTCGATCTTCTTGCCCAGGTACTCGGGCGTGCGGCCGACCATGAGGCCGGCGATGAACACCGCCAGGACGACGAAGACCAGCATGCCGTAGAGGCCGGCGCCGACGCCGCCGAAGATCACCTCGCCGAGCTGGATGTTGAGCATCGGCACCAGGCCGCCGAGGGGCGTGAAGCTGTCGTGCATCGAGTTGACCGCGCCGCACGACGCATCGGTGGTGACCGTCGCGTACAGCGCCGAGTTGGCGACGCCGAAGCGCACCTCCTTGCCCTCCATGTTGCCGTGCGGCTGCGCTACAGTCAGGCCCTGCATCACCGGGTTGCCGCCAGCCTCGAAGTTGTAGGCGACGGTGACGCCGGCGAGGAACAGCACGCCCATGGCGGCCATCAGCGCCCAGCCCTGCTTCTGCTCGCGCGCCATGCGCCCGAAGGTGTAGGTCAGCGCCGCCGGGATGGCGAAGATCATCCACATCGAGAACCAGTTCGAGAGCGGCGTCGGGTTCTCGAACGGATGCGCGGCGTTGGCGTTGAAGAAGCCGCCGCCGTTGGTGCCGAGCTGCTTGATCGCCTCCTGCGATGCGACCGGACCCATCGCCAGCGTCTGCGTGGCGCCTTCGAGCGTCGTGACCTCGACGTAGGCCGAGAGGTTCTGGATGGCGCCCTGCCAGATCAGCACCAACGCGCAGACGATGCTGAGCGGCAGCAGCACGTAGAGCAGGCCGCGGAGCACGTCGACCCAGAAGTTGCCGACGCCGCCGGCGCCGTCCGCCGACGGCTTGCGCGTCAGCCCGCGCGCCAACGCCAGCGCGGCGCCGATGCCGACCGCCGCCGAGATGAAGTTGTGCCAGGCCAGGCCGGCCATCTGGGTCAGATAGCTCATCGTCGCTTCGCCGGCGTAGCCCTGCCAGTTGGTGTTGGTGGTGAAGCTGACGGCGGTGTTGAACGACGAGTCGGGGCTCACGCCGGCGAAGCCCTGCGGGTTGAGCGGCAGCACGCCCTGCAGGCGCTGGATCAGATAGGTGACCAGCACGCCGAAGAGGCTGAAGAGCAGCAGCGCGACGGTGTATTCCTTCCAGTTCTGCTCGCGCGTCGCGTCGACGCCGCACAGGCCGTAGGCGGCCCGCTCGAGTGGGCCGAAGACGCGCGGCAGCGGCCGCTCGTCGCCCTCGAAGACGCGGTGCATGTAGATGCCGAGCGGTTTGGTCACCGCCAGGATGGTGACGACGAAGAAGAGGATCTGTAGCCAGCCGTTGGCGTCCATTCAGAACCGCTCCGGGCGCAGCAGCGCATAGACCAGGTAGACGCCGATCAGCAGCGCCAGCACTGCGCCGACGAGGTAGTCGAGCTGCATGAGGAGGGCGCGCTCCCTACAACCGGTCGCAGCCGTGGACGTAGGCCCATGTGGCAGCGAAGAAGGCGACGGTGACGAGAATGAAGAGCAGATCGGCCATGTGATGAACCTCCGTGTCCTCCCAGGCAGCAAGCCGGAGGCCAGAGCGCGTCCGCGCGCATGTCGAGCGGTAGGGCCGATTGAGTCGTGCGATCTGCACGAGCCCCGCGCCGTCGGCCTGCGTTCTGCAGGATCACCTGCCCTTGGCCGCCGGGGGCAATATGCCCTCCAGCGCGCGTCCCCTTGGAGGGCGCCGGGCCCTCGGCGCCGTGCTGGCGGCGAGCACCCGCCCCGCCCCGGCGACGCCCCGGCGGCGAGCACCCCCCGCCCCGCCCCCGGCGCCGAGGGCCCGGCGCCC
>JBOHWA010000280.1:0-6355 GCA_050735855.1 Binatia bacterium | reverse complement strand
GCGCAGCGTCGCCGCCGCCTTCTCGATCTGCTTGTTGAGGCCCGCTTCGCGCGCGGCGAGGCGGATATCACCGCGCAGCCGTTTGGCCAGCCCCTCGATCTCCTTGAAGACTTCTGCCAGCCGATCGTGTCGTTTGGTGGCCATCATGCCCTCCTCGGTTGTGGGGCGTGCGCCCAGGCGCGCGTGCGGCGCGCGCGGCTGAGCCCGTTGCCCGCCCGCGTGCGTTTCCATCGTCCTACACAGCAAAGACCTGACCAGCGCCGCCGGCGACCCGGCGCCGCCGTTTCGCAGCGCCGCCTTCGCAGCGCTGGGAACGCCCGCCTCAGTCGCTGGCGCGCGGCCGGCTGCCGCTGCCCTGCAGGGCCGCGTGGGCGGCGGCAAGCCGGGCGATCGGGACGCGGAAGGGCGAGCACGAGACGTAGTCGAGGCCGGCCGCGGCGCAGAAGGCGATCGAGTCGGGATCGCCGCCGTGCTCGCCGCAGATGCCGATTTTGAGATCCTTGCGGGCGCGGCGGCCGCGCTCGACGCCGATGCGGATCAGCTCACCGACGCCCTCCTGGTCGATGCTGACGAACGGGTCGGCGGGCAGCACGCCGCGGTTCACGTAGGTCGGCAGGAAGCGGCCCGCATCGTCGCGGCTGAGGCCGAAGGCGGTCTGCGTCAGATCATTGGTGCCGAACGAGAAAAAGTCGGCGGCGGCGGCGATCCTGCCGGCGGTCAACGCGGCGCGCGGCAGCTCGATCATGGTGCCGATGGGAATGTTCACTTTCATCCCGTAGCGCGCCGCGGCGGCGCGCGCCGCGGCCAGCACCTCGGCGCGCAGCACCTCGAGCTCGCGCACCGTGCCGACCAGCGGGATCATGATTTCCGGATGGACGCGAACGCGCTCGCGGCGCAGCTCGCAGGTGGCCTCGACGATGGCCCGCACCTGCATGGCGTAGATCTCCGGGTAGGTGATGGCCAGCCGGCAGCCGCGGTGGCCGAGCATCGGGTTGGTTTCGCGCAGCCCGTCGCGCACCCGGCGCAGCTCGGCCAGCGGGCGGCCGACGTCGTGCGCCAGGGCGCGCATCTCAGCCTCGCTCTCGGGCAGGAACTCGTGCAGCGGGGGATCGAGCAGGCGGATGGTCACCGGCAGCCCGGCCATGGCGCGCAGGATGCTGAGGAAGTCGCCCTTCTGCATCGGCAGCAGCTTGGCGAGGGCGCGCTCGCGCTCCGCCAGGGTCGTCGCCAGGATCATCTCGCGCACCGCCTCGATGCGGCCGGGTTGGAAGAACATGTGCTCGGTGCGGCACAGGCCGATGCCCTCGGCGCCGAAGTGGCGAGCCACGGCGGCGTCGGCGGGGGTGTCGGCGTTGGCGCGCACGCCGAGGCGCCGGACGCTGTCGGCCCACTGCATGAATACGCCGAAGACCTCGCCCAGCTGGCGGGTGACGGTCGGGACGACGCCGGCGAAGACCTCGCCGGTGGCGCCGTCGAGGGTGATGCGCTCGCCGCGTCCGACCACCCGCTGGCCGGCGGTGAAGGACTGGGCGGCGTAGTCGATCTGCAGCTCGCCGCAGCCGGCGACGCAGGCCTTGCCCATGCCGCGCGCCACCACCGCGGCGTGCGAGGTCATGCCGCCGCGCGCGGTGAGCACGCCCTGCGCCACGTGCAGGCCCTCGATGTCCTCCGGCGAGGTCTCGATCCGCACCAGGATCACCTTCTTGCCCGCCGCGGCCGCGGCGACCGCGTCGGCGGCCGCGAACACCACCTCGCCCGACACCGCCCCGGGCGATGCCGGCAGACCGCGGGCGATCAGATCCGGATGGGCGCTGCGGTCGATCTGCGGGTGGAGCAGCTGATCGAGATCGCGCGGCTGCACGCGCAGCACCGCCGTGCGGCGGTCGATCAGCCGCTCCTTGACCATGTCGACGGCGACGCGCACCGCCGCCGCGGTCGTGCGTTTGCCGGTGCGCGTCTGCAG
This sequence comes from Binatia bacterium, assembly GCA_050735855.1. Classification (GTDB taxonomy): domain Bacteria; phylum Desulfobacterota; class Binatia; order HRBIN30; family CADEER01; genus JBOHWA01. The sequence continues at coordinate 4,392 of JBOHWA010000280.1, read as the reverse complement.
CATCCACAACCGGCCGCGCTCGACGGTGAACTCGAGGTCCTGCATGTCGCGGTAGTGGCGTTCGAGCTGGCGGCCGAAGCGCACCAGCTCGCGGTAGCGGGCCGGCATCAGCTCTTCGAGCGACGGGAAGCGCGCACGGCGCGCCGCACCGCTGAGGCCGAACTGCTGCGCCCCGCGCTCGTCGGCGGCGGCGCTGGTGATCTGCTGCGGCGTGCGCGTACCGGCGACGACATCCTCGCCCTGCGCGTTGAGGAGAAACTCACCGAACAGACCGGGCGCACCGCTGGCCGGATCGCGGGTGAAGGCGACGCCGGTGGCGGAGTCGGTGCCGAGGTTGCCGAACACCATGGCCTGGACGTTGACCGCCGTGCCCCAGTCCACCGGGATATCGTGCAGGCGGCGATAGGAGACGGCGCGCGGGTTGTGCCAGGAGCGGAAGACGGCGCCGATGGCGAGCCAGAGCTGCTCGCTCGGATCGTCGGGAAAGGCGCGCCCCGTGCGGCGCAGCACCAGGGCGCGGAATTCCTCGCCCAGCGCCTGCAGGTCGTCGGCCGTGAGATCGGCGTCGGTGGCGACGCCGCGCGCCTGCTTGCGCGCCTCGATCAGCGCCTCGAACGGATCGACCTCGGTAACCAGGTCCGGCTTGAGGCCGAGCACCACGCCGGCGAACATCTGCACGAAGCGGCGGTAGCAGTCGTAGGCGAAGCGCGGGTTGCCGGTGCTCTGCATCAGGCCCTGCAACGTCGCCGGATTGAGTCCGAGGTTGAGCACCGTGTCCATCATGCCCGGCATCGACGCCGGCGCGCCGGAGCGCACCGACAGCAACAGCGGATTGGCCGCGTCGCCGAAGCGCCGCCCCATCGCCTGCTCGACGCGCGCCACCTGTCGCGCCACCTCGGCGCGCAACGCCCTGGGGAACTTCCCCTTGGCGCTGAACTGCGCGCAGACCGCCGTGGTGATGGTGAAGCCGGGCGGCACCGGCAGCCCAAGGCGCGCCATCTCGGCCAGGTTGGCCCCCTTGCCGCCGAGCAGCTGGCGCAGGCTGGCGCGTCCATCGGTGCGCCCGGCGCCGAAGGCGTAGACCGCCTTCGGCAACGGCGCGCCCGCGGCCGCTGCCGGGCGGCGGCGAGCAGGCGAATGGACGGGCGTGCGACGGACAGGTTTCGACATGAGCTAACCTCCGCTGTGGGCGACGACACAGCCTTCCACGATCTGTACCCACGCGCCCTTGCGATGCGGTCGCGTGATCTGGTTCCGACGCCAGGGACAGAGGCCGGCGTCGATTCCCAAGTCTGCGACCGATTCGTCTCCAAGGTGGGACAGCCGACGCGCGGCGCCGCGGCATCGCCCTTGCTGATTCCCGCGTCGACGAGTGCGCCCGGCAGCGGGGATCGAACCCGCCGGCGCACAGCCCCGCTGCTGCGCTGAGCGCACGACCCGCTCCTAGACCAGGTTGCCGCTCAACCGGCCAGTCGCCGCCGGCCGTTCGGCGCGCTGCGCGATCGCCGCGACCATGGCGCGGAAGACCAGCGCGTGCAGCGGGTAGATGCCGTACCAGTACAGGAGCCCGGCCAGCCCGTTGGGGTGAAAGACGGCGGTCTGTCGGATGCGAGCCCCCCCCGGCGCGGGCTCGACCTCGAACTCCAGCCAGGCGCGGCCGGGGACGCGCATCTCGGCGAACAGGCGCAGGCGGCGCGGCGGGTCGTAGGTTTCGACGCGCCAGAAGTCGAGCGAATCGCCGGCGCGCAGGGCGCGATGCGCCGGCCGGCCGCGCCGCAGCCCGACGCCGCCGCTGAGCAGATCGAGCCAGCCGCGCAGGCGCCACAGGCTGTTCCACGCGTACCACCCGTTGGCGCCGCCGATGCGCCGGATCGGCTCGAACGCCGCCGCCGGCGGCACCGCGACCAGGCGTTCGCGCACGTCGAGCAGCCGGCCGCGCACACGCCGGCCGCCGTAGGCGCTGGCCGGCGAACCGGAGGACGACAGGGCGTCGAACCAGTGGGAGGCGGCGAACTCGCGGTCCTCGTTGCGCAACGCCGTCGCGATGGATGCCGCAACGCCCTGCGGCGCGATGGAGAAGAGATGGCGTGCGCTGTCGTCGCGCACCACCGTGGGATGGGCGATGCTCTCGATCAGCTTGCGGCCGACCCGTGCATAGAGGGGCGTGACCAGGCCGAGCCAGAGGCTGCTCAGGCGCGCCGTCAACACCGGCACGGGAATCATGATGCGCCGCAAGCCGCGCTGGCGCGCATACTCCACCATCAGATCGCGATACGACACCTGATCGGCGCCGCCGATCTCGATCACCCGGCTGCCGGGCAGCGCGAGCGCAATCGACTGCATCAGGTAGGCGAGCAGATCCTGGATGGCGATCGGCTGCGACCGCACGCGGACCCAGCGCGGCATGACCATGACCGGCAGGTGCTCGGTCAGCGAGCGCACCATCTCAAACGAGAGACTGCCCGAGCCGATGACGATCGAGGCGCGCAGCTCGACCACCTCGACGCCGGATTGGCGCAGCAGATCGCCCACCTCGTGGCGGCTGCGCAGGTGGTCGGACAGATCGCTGCGATCCTCGCCCAAGCCGCCCAGATAGATGATCCGGCGCACCCCTGCCCGCCGGGCGGCGGCGCCGAAGTTGCGCGCCCCGACACGATCCTGTTCGACGAAGCTGTGCGCCGAGCCCATCGAGTGCACCAGGTAGAAGGCCGTGTCGACATCGGCGAGGGCGGGCGCCAACGACGCCAGATCGAGCACGTCGCCGCGCCACACCTCCGTACCCGGCGCGACGCGCGCGGCCAGGAACTCGGGGTGGCGCGCCAGACAACGCACCCGGTAGCCGGCCGCCTCGAGCGCCGGGAGCAGGCGTCCGCCGACATACCCCGACGCGCCAGTGAGCAGGATTCGTTGGGCCACCAGATGACTGTACTCGCACGGCACGACCCGACAATGGGCCGCCGCAGGGGCGGCGCGGCCTCAGAGGCTCAAGCACGCGTGCGGCGCGGCGACGCGCGCATCCCACCCCAGCTTGGCGCGGATGGTGGCAGCCAGCTGGTCGGCTGCATGCGGCTCGCCGTGCACTACCGAGGTCGCCGCCGGCGGGCGGCGAAAGCCGCCCAGCCAGCGCAGCAGGTCGGCGCGGTCGGCATGCGCCGACAATCCCTCGAGCGTGACGATGCGCGCCCGCACCGGCACGCTCTCGCCATGGATGCGGACCTCGGGCGCGCCCTCCTGCAGGGCGCGCCCGCGTGTGCCGGCCGCCTGGAAGCCGGGCAGCAGCACGGTCGTGTGCGCGTCGGGCAGGCGCCGCTTGAGGTGGTGCAGGACGCGTCCACCGGTCGCCATGCCGCTGCCGGCGATGATGATCATCGGTCCGCTCAGATCGTTGAGCCCCTTCGAGTCGGTTGCCCGGCGCACGATCTGCTGGCGTTCGCAGGCCAAGGGGTGGCGGCGCGTGTCGGTCAGCGCCTGCATCTCCAGATCGTGGTCCTCGGGATGGCGGGCGTAGACGTCGGTGACGTCGATCGCCATCGGGCTGTCGAGGTACAGCGGCAGCAGCGGGATGCGGCGGTGCTCCTCGAGCTGGCGCAGTCGCCAGAGCAGCTCCTGCGTTCGGCCGACGGCAAACGATGGGATGATGAGCACGCCGCGGGCGGCATCGACGGCTTGCACCACCTCCGCCAGGCGATCGTCAGCCCCGGGGGGGTGGTCGCGGTCGCCATAGGTCGACTCGACCAGCAGGATGTCCGCCTCCTCGACCAGCTCCGGATCGCGCAGGATCGGTCGCTGCCAGCGGCCGAGGTCGCCGGAGAACACCACGCGCGCCGGCCGGCGCCCGTCGAGCTCCAGGTCGACGATGGCGGAGCCGAGGATGTGACCGGCACAGCGCAGGCGCAGGACGACGTCGTCGGCGATCGCCAGCCGCTCGCCATACCCCACCGGGCGCAGGCGGCGCAGTGCGACGCGCACATCGGCCGCGGTGTAGAGGGGCATGGCGGGGTGATGCTTCGAGTAGCCGTGGCGGTTGGCGAACTCGGCCTCCTCCTCCTGCAGGTGGGCCGCGTCGGGCAGCAGGATCTCGAGCAGGTCGGCGGTGGCCGGCGTGCAGTACACCGGCCCGGCGTAGCCGCGCCGGACGAGCAGCGGCAGATAGCCGGAATGATCGATGTGGGCGTGGCTCAGCACCACCGCATCGAGCCCCGCCACGTCGACCTCGGGCGGCATCCAGTTGCGCTCGCGCAGCGCCTTGACGCCCTGGAAGAGCCCGCAGTCGAGCAGCACACGTCGCGCCCCGTGCGTCACCAGGTGCTTCGAGCCGGTCACGGTGCCGGCGGCGCCGAGCGACTCGACCGTCGTGTGCGCCGCCGCCGTCCCGGCCGCGCCGCGCCGCAG
>JBOHWA010000279.1:0-3742 GCA_050735855.1 Binatia bacterium | reverse complement strand
GGGTGGCGCCGGTGTGTAGAGACACGGGGCGCACGACCATCGGCGCGCCCCTACGCTAGAAGCGGGCGCGCGCCGGTCAGCTCCTGTAGCCGCGCGGTCCGTGCGCGACGAGCAGCGAGTCGGCGTACTCGATGCGCTGGTCGGCCGCGATACGGATGCGGTGGAAGGTGACGGTGTGGCGGTCGATCGGCGAATGCACCAGCACCGCGATCTGCTGCGCGGCGTCGCCCTCGCTGACCACCGCCGGCTCGACGCGCTCGACCGGCCGCTCGACGCGCCAGTCGGGGCCGCCGGTGAGCTGGGCGAACTGTGCCGCGTCGGCGACGATGGTTGAATGGATCCAGCGCTGGCTCGCCCAGAGCTCCTGCATGGCCAGCCAGTACTCGAAGGTGCCCAGCGCGGTGCGCTCGAAGGCGAAGTGCCGGTAGAGCAGTTCGACGTCGCGATCGCCGGCGCCCTGGGCGTTGCCGGCGTCGGGCGCGGCATGCCAGTCGAAGAGCCGCAGCACGGCGGCCACGTCGATGCCGGTGCGGGTGACGAAGGGGCGGACGCGCAGATCGCTGCCGGTGCGGCCGTAGAATCGGTAGCGCACCGCGTGCCCGGGGCTGAGGTGGACGCGCGGCAGGGCGCCGAGCACCGCCGTGGCGTTGGCCTCGAAGAGCGACTGCCAGTAGTCGGCGTCGTCGGCGCTGCGGCGCGACTCGGGCACGGCCTCGCTCGCCTGGCGGCGCGCCGCGGCCACGCGCCCGGTCAGATCGTTGACCACGGCGGCGTCGAGATGCTCGACGGTCATCCCGGCAGCCTGCCTGTGCCGCGTTGCCGGCGCACCGGGGTCAGCGCTGCCGGGCGGCGCGCCGGGCGCGCAGGTCGTCGAGGCGGATGACGTTCGACCCTGCCAGCGCCAGGGCGTCGTCGACGTACTGCTCCGCGGCGCTGGCGCTGCGCGCGCTGACCAGCCGCGCCTGGTGGCGCAGGATCAGGTGTGCCTCCGTGGCGCTGATCGGGCGACCGAAGAGGTGGGCGTCGCGCCCGCCGCCGCAGTTCGCCCACGCGGCGAACTCCGCCGGCGTCGGCGCGCGGCCGATGTCCACCGTGCAGCGGCGGACGATGAAGCCGATCATCATCTTCGGCAGGCGCAGGGCAGGGGTGTGCATGCTCGGTCCGGTCGCGGTCGGCGCTGTGCTGACGGGCTCGCGCGCTCCACTCACGCCGCGCGCGCCTGGATGAGGAGGTCGAGCTCGGCCTTCAGGCGGACGAGCACCTCGCTGTAGCTGTACGACCCGACCTTCACGTCCTTCTTCTTCAGCGTCACGGTCGACGGTCCGCACCACAGACCGAGATCCGCATCGTCGGTCTCGCCCGGCCCGTTCACCCGGCAGCCCATGACGGCGATCGTCAGGCGGTGCGCCTGCGCGTAGACGGTGAGGTCGCGCACCTGCTCGGCGAGGGTGACGAAGCTGTCGTTCTCGACCCGCGAGCAGCTCGGGCACGAGATGATGTTGAGACCCTGGCCGAAGTCCGGCACCGAGATGAAGCGCCCGGCGCGCACGTCGTCGAGGATGGCGCGGCCGACCTCCACCTCCTCGTGCTTGCGCTCGTTGGGCAGGGTGAGCGACACGCGCAGCGTGTCGCCGATGCCAGCGGCGAGCAGCTTCTCGAAGGCGAGCCGCGTCTTGACGATGCCCTGCGGCGGCAGCCCGGCCTCGGTGACGCCGAGGTGCAACGGCACGTCGGGCCGCGCCGCGGCGAAGCGCCGGTTGGCCTCCACGACCTTGGCGGGGTCGGAGTCCTTCAGCGAGACGACGAAGCGGTCGAAGCCGAGGTCGTCCATCAACTGGCAGTGATAGAGCGCCGACTGCACGATCGCCTCGAGCTGGTCATTCGGGTAGCGGTCGAGGAACTCCGGCGCCACCGAGCCGCAGTTGACCCCGATGCGCACCGCCGTGTCGGTGTCGAGCGCCACGGCCACCAGCCAGGCGACCTTCTGCGCGATGCTCTTGTCGCGTTCGACGTGATGCAGATGGCCGGGGTTGTAGCGGATCTTGTCGACATGCGGGCCGACCTTGGCCGCCAGCCGGTAGTTCTCCTGCAGGTCGACGACCAGGTTGGCGGTGGTCTGGCGGCGGATCTCCACCACCGACGCGACTTCCTTGGCGTGGTCGATGGCGATGCGCACCACGCTGGCGCCGGCCCGGCGCAGTTGCTCGCACTGGGCGACGGTCGCGTCGACATCGCGCGTCTTGGTGGCGCACATGCTCTGCACCGCGATCGGGGCGTCGCCCCCGATGCGGGTGGTCCCGACGGTCACCGCGCGCGTGCGGCGCTTGTCGATCGGGTGCGTCATTGCCCGAACCGTAGCCAAACCGCCGCGGCCGGACAAGTCGGCCGGCGCCCACCTGGTACTTGCACAGAGGCCGCCGAGCCCATCATGATCGTCATCATCGACGCAGCGAAGGCGGTGGTGGGCGGCGGCGCGCCCGGCGAGACGAATGGCGATCATCCAGTTCCCCGATCCGCGCACGGCGAGCCCCGAGGGGATCGTCGCGATCGGCGGCGACCTGCATCCGGAATCGGTCCTCGCCGCCTATCGCCAGGGCATCTTCCCCTGGCCGGTCGAGAAGCTGCCGCTGCTGTGGTTCTGCCCGGCCGAGCGCGGCGTGCTCGACTTCGCCGCCCTGCACGTGCCGCGCAGTCTGGCGCGCGCCCGCCGGCAGACGACCCTGCGCTTCACCATCGACCGCAACTTCCCCGGCGTCATCCGCGGCTGCGCCGCGACGCCGCGCCCCGGCCAGCAGGGCACCTGGATAACCCCCGCGGTCATCGCCGCGTACGTCCGGCTGCACGATCTCGGCGTCTCGCACAGCGTCGAAGCGTGGGACGGGGATGAGCTGGTCGGCGGCTCGTACGGCGTCGACGTCGACGGCGCCTTCGCCGCCGAGAGCATGTTCTATCGCCGCCCGAACGCCTCCAAGCTCGCCCTCCTGCACCTGATCGACTACCTGCGCCGGCGCGGCCTCGACTGGATCGACGTGCAGACGCTGACCCCCCACATGAAGCGCCTCGGGGCGCGGCTGGTGCCGCGCGACGAGTTCCTCGACCGCTTGCAGCGCACCCGAGCCAGGGGCCTGCGGCTGTTCGAGGCGCGGTGACGCCGAGTGCCACAGTGGTGCAAGATCTGGTCGGGATGCGCCATCCAGCCGCAGCTCTGACGCCTGCGCAAGCCCCTGGGGCTTGAAGGGCGAAAGGTGCTACAGCGCAGATGCGCTGGCATGGGACATGCACGGTCAGGGGCCGGAAGGGTGGAAAGGGTCTCATCCATGGACGTGCTCGATCAGACCGCTCTGGAAGCGCTGCGTGACCTCAACGACGAGGGCGAGGACGACCTGCTGGTCGAGCTCATCGACCTGTTCCTCGAGGACGCGCCGACGCGCATGAACGGCATGCGCGACGCCATCGCCAAGCAGGACTGGCCGGCGGTGGCCTCCTGGGCGCACAGCCTCAAGGGCAGCTGCGGCAGTCTGGGCGCCATGCCCATGGCCGAGCAATGCAACCGCCTCGAACAGCACGGCCGCCTCGGCGGGGCGCACGCGCCAGCCGCGCTGATGTTTGCCGAGCTCGAAGCCCAGTACGCGCTGGTGCGCGCCGCCCTGCAGCGCGAGCGCAGCGCGCCGCGCTGACGCTCACTCGCGTCGACTACGGCCGGGAGGGCGCCGCGTGTCGGCGTGGTTCGCAAGCTCAGCAC
>JBOHWA010000278.1:0-7143 GCA_050735855.1 Binatia bacterium | reverse complement strand
GCCGACGACCCCCACGCGCCGACCCGCGCGGCGCTGGCGCAGCGCGTCGAGTCGCTGGAGGGCGAGGTGGCGCGCCTGCGCCGGCAGCTCGATCGTCTGGCGGCGACCCTCGGCGAGCCGCTCGGCGACTGAGCCCACGGCCCGTCGAGCCCGCTCCGGGCCAGGCGGACAGGCCCCCGTTCGACTTCCTGCCCGGCTCGGGTATCTTGCTGCACTGAATGCCGCCGACGCCGTGACCGCCCCCCCCGCCCCCCACACCGCGCCCGACGCGCACCTGGAGTTCATCGACGTCTCGATGTCGTTTGGCGAGCGGCCGGTCTTCGAGCACCTGTCGTTCCGCTTCCCGGCCGGCCGCATCTCGGTGATCCTCGGCGGCAGCGGCTCAGGCAAGAGCACCGCGCTGCGCCTGATCGGGGGTCTGGTCAATCCGACGTCCGGACGTATCATCGTCGACGGCGATGATCTCACCACCCTCTCCGAACGCGACCTGCGGCGCGTGCGCGCCAAGCTGGGCATGCTGTTCCAGCACGGCGCACTGCTCGACTCGATGACCATTTTCGACAACTGCGCCTTCCCGCTGCGCGAGCACACCCGACTCGGGGCGGCCGAGATCGCCGCCCGCGTGCACGAGAGTCTCGCCGCCGTCGGCCTGCAGGACGTCGACGACCTGCTGCCCGGCCAGCTCTCCGGCGGCATGACCAAACGTGCGGCGCTGGCGCGGGCGATGATCGCGCGCCCCTCGGTGCTGCTCTGCGACGAGCCGTTCTCCGGTCTCGACCCGATCTCGGCGCGCCGCATCGAGGCGCTGTTGGTGGCGATCAACCAACGCTTCCAGATCACCGTCGTCGTCGTCTCGCACGACATCGCCTCCACCATGCGCATGGCGAGCCAGGTGCTGGTGCTGCTCCCCGATGGCGCCGTCGAGGGCACGCCGACCGCGCTGCAGGCCAGCCGCGATGCGCGCGTCGCGCAGTTTCTCAACCCGGATCTCGACGCCGCCGCGCTCGGCGCGGCGGGCCAGGTCGAGGCCGCGCCCGGCCCGCCGCGCGGGGTCGCCACATGGTGAGCGCCGTGCAGCAGCTCGGCGGCGCCACGCTGCACTTCGTCGAGGAGCTCGGCCGGCTGGCCATCTTCGCCGCCCGCATCGCGGTCGCGGTGGTGGCGCCGCCGACGCGCTTCGGCCGCTTCGTCGACGAGCTGTACAAGCTCGGCGTGCTGTCGCTGATCATCATCTGCCTGTGCGGCACGGCGGTGGGCGCCGTGCTCGGCCTGCAGGGCTACACGACGCTGATCCGCTTCGGCGCCGCCGACTCGCTCGGCGCGGTGGTCGGGCTGAGCCTGATCCGCGAGCTGGCCCCGGTGCTCACCGCGCTGCTCACCACCGGCCGCGCCGGCTCGGCCACCACGGCCGAGATCGGCACGATGGTCGTGACCGAGCAGCTCGACGGCCTGCGCATGATGTCGGTCGACCCGGTGCACTACGTCGTGATGCCCAAGGCGCTGGCGATGATCGCCGTCATGCCCCTGCTGTCGGCGCTGTTCACCGTCTTCGGCATCTTCGGCGGCTATCTCGTCGGCGTGCGCCTCATGGGGCTCGACCCGGGCCGCTACATGGGCAGCCTGCAGGACAACGTCGACTTCTGGGACGACATCTGCGGCAGCCTGCTCAAGGCGCTGATCTTCGGCATCCTGGTCGGCCTGATCTCGACGTATCGCGGGTTCACCACCACCCCGACCTCCGCCGGCGTCAGCTCCGCGACCACGTCGACGGTGGTCATCGCCTCGGTCAGCATCCTCATCGTCGACTATTTCATCACCGCCCTGTGGGGAGTGTAAGCGCATGCGTCGATCACCGTCGCGAGATTTCGTCGTCGGCCTGTTCGTCCTCGCCGGACTGGCCGCCGTCGCCTACCTGTCGCTCAGCGTCGGCGGCGTCGCCTATACCGGACCGAAGGGCCTGGTGGTGTTCGCCGACTTCGACGAGATCGGCGGCTTGAAACCGCGCGCCCCAGTGGTCATCTCGGGCGTCAAGGTCGGCGAGATCGAGACCATCAAATTGGCCGACGACTATCGCGCCCGCGTGCTGTTCAACCTCGATCCGTCGCTCAAGCTGCCGGTCGACTCCTCCGCCTCGATCGTCACCTCGGGCGTGCTCGGCGACCGCTACGTCTCGCTGCAACTCGGCGCCGAGGAGGAGCAGCTCAAGTCCGGCGACCAGATCGAGTTCGTCGAATCGGCGGTCATCCTCGAACGGCTGATCGGCAAGCTGATCCACAACACCGACGTCGCCGGGGGTGCGAAGTGACGCCGCCGGCGCCGGTCGGCCTGCGGCTCGGCCTCGCGCTGCTGGTCGCGCTGCTCGCCGGCTGTGCCGGCAAGCAGCCGCCGCGCCCCGACCACGACCCGTGGGAAACGATGAACCGCAAGGTGTTCTGGTTCAACGAGCAGGCGGACGACTACGTCCTCGAGCCGACCGCGCGCGGCTGGGACTACGTCGTCCCGGATCCGGTGCAGCGCTCGCTGGTCCACTTCTTCGCCAACCTGCGCTTCCCGGTGGTGTTCGTGAACTGCCTCCTGCAGGCCAAGTGGCACGACGCTGCGTCGTCCGTGGCGCGCTTCCAGATGAACACGTTCATGGGTGGGCTGGGCTTCTACGATCTGGCCGCCGACTTCGGCGTGCCGCCGCTCGACGAAGACTTTGGTCAGACGCTCGGCGTCTGGGATGTCGCGCCGGGGCCCTACCTCGTCCTGCCGCTCGTCGGCCCCTCCGGGGTGCGCGACACGTTCGGCAAGGCGGGCGACTTCGCAGTCGGCTTCTACACGTACTTCGTCCCCGTCCCGTTCGCGACCCTCGGCTTGACCGCGATCGACATCGTCAACGCCCGCGCCCGCCTGCTCGACACCGTCGAAAGCGCCAAGGAGGCGTCGCTGGACTTCTACGTCGCCGCGCGCAACGCCTACGTTCAGCGGCGCTGGAAGCTCATCCACGATGGCGTACCGCCACGCGGGGCGGAGGAAGAGGAGCTCTACGATGCCGAGGTGTTCGAGGTGTACCCGGGAGAAGACGATGACCGTTAACCTCCGCCTGACCGGGCTGGCGATCGGGCTCGCGCTCACCCTGGCGGCGGCCGCTGCCGTCAGCGCCGAGCAGACGGCGTCACAGGTGGTCGACCGGCTGTCCGGACAGGTGCTGACCATCCTGCGCGACCAGGCCCTCTCCTCCGACCAGAAGCGCACCCGCATCGAGGCGATCGCCTACGAGGCAATGGACTTCGACACCCTCTCGAAGCTCGTCCTGGCGCGCAACTGGAGCAAGTTCTCGCCCACCCAGCAGCAGGAGTTCGTCGCTGAGTTCAAGCGCCATCTGACGGTGACCTACGGCCGCAACGTCGACAGCTTCCAGAACGAGGAGGTGCAGATCCTCGGTGAGCGCCCGGAGGCGCGCGGCGACGTCACCGTGCAGACCAAGCTTCTGCGCGGGGGCGCCAGCGAGGACGTCCTGCTCGACTATCGCCTGCGCCAGAAGGACGGGCAGTGGATGATCATCGACGTGATCGTCGAAGGAGTCAGCCTGGTGTCGAACTTCCGCTCGCAGTTCCAGGACATCGTCGCCAAGGGCGGCCCGGACAAGCTGCTGGCGCTGCTGCGCGAGAAGAACGCGTCGGGCGAGCCACTGCAGGTGGCGACGCCGGAGGACCACTGATCTGCAGCCCACCCCCTTCTCGCCGGACGCAGACTACTGCGTCTACTGTCACGCCCCGGCGGCGGGACAGTGCGCCGCGTGCGGCGCGCTGTGCTGCGCCGACTGCGTCGAGCTGACCGCCGGGGTCAGCACGCCGCGCGCGGTGTGCCGCTCGTGCCTGCAGAGCGGGCGCGGCGGCGGCGAACGCTGGTGGTTCCTGCGCGGCGCGCTGCTGTGCACCGCCGTGATCCTGGCCCTGCTCGGCGGCCTGATCCTGCTGACGCGCTAGCCGGGCACGCAGCCTGCGCCGCGCGCCGCCGGCTCAGAACTTCTTGTTGATGATGTTGGGGACGACGTACGGCAGGTCGACGTTCTGGTAGAGCGACGTCTGCGCCCACGCCTCGTGCTCTTCGCGGCGCAGCGTCCCGTCGCCGTCGCGGTCGGCGGTGGTGAAGATCTTGGCCAGCGACGGCGCGGCACTCGCCTCGCTCCTGCTGATCGCACCGTCGCCGTCGCGGTCGGCGGTCGCCCACTCCTGCGTGCGCGTCGCCAGGTAGCCGCCGATCTCGTAGAGCGTGATCACCTTGTCGCCGTCGGTATCGATCGCGTCGAAGCGCTCCGACACCTCGAACCCGCCTGCCGTCGCCTCGATGCGGGTCAGGCCGCCATCGCGGTTGGCATCCGCCTTACCGAACCGCTCCTGGTGCATGGGCAGCAGTTCGATCGTCGGCTTCGGGGTCTGCGCCGCGGCGGCGCCGGCCACGACACATGACGCGGCGATCACCCAGGTGCGTGCGGCGCTCATGCGGTCGGCCCGTTGGTGTGCTCATTCATGCTCGCGCTCTCCTCGCTGTGTGCATTCCAGCGCATGCGCCGTCGATGTCAAGCCGGGGATCGCGATCCCGCACCGGTCGAGCGCCGCCGCGGCGTGTGTGTTGACCGGCGGCGCCTTTCTCGCTACGGCCCCCCGGAGGAGGCCAGCGGCTGCGTGTTCAAGTCCGAAGCGACCACTCGCAACATCAGGGTCCGCGTGCAGTCGACCTACGTGCCGGAGCGTTCCGACCCCGAGCGCGGCAGTTGGTTCTTCATCTACACGGTCGAGATCGCCAATCAGGGCGGTGACTCGGCGCGTCTGATCAGCCGGCACTGGATCATCACCGATGCCGACGGCGCCGTGCGCGAGGTGCGCGGACCGGGTGTGGTCGGCGAGCAGCCGACGCTGGCGCCCGGGGAGTCGTTCACCTACACCTCGGCGTGTCCATTGGAGACGCCCTTCGGCACGATGCACGGGACGTATCAAATGGTCGGCCAGAGCGGCGAGCAGTTCGACGCCGAAATCGCGCCGTTCTCGCTCGGCCAGCCGCACGCGATCAACTGACGAGCCCGCGGCGCGGGCGGAAAGGACCGGCACCATGCGAGCGAGCGAATGCGTCCTGTACAGCGGCGGCCTGCGCGGCGCCGAAGCGGCCTTCGGGGCGCTCGCCGAGCGGCATGGCGTCGAGGAAGTCAACTTCACCTTCGACGGGCACCGCGTCGAGCGCACCCGCGGCGTGCGCACGCTGAGCCACGCGGAGCTGCTGCACGGCGACGTCAGCCTCGCCTACGTCTCCAAGCTGATGCGCCGCCACTACCCCGACACGGACTACATCAAGAAGGTGCTGCAGAGCATCTGGCACATGGTCAACAGCGCCCAGGAGATCTATGTCGTCGGCACCGTGCTCGACGACGACACGGTGATGGGCGGCACCGGTTGGGGGGCGGAGTTCGCCAAGCTGTGCAACAAGCCGGTCTGCGTCTTCGACCAGAACCGCGACGGCTGGCGCGAGTGGAACGGCACCGCGTGGCAGGCCGCCGCCGCGCCGGTGATCACCCACCCGCACTTCGCCGGCACCGGCACCCGCCACCTGCACGCCAATGGCCAGGCGGCGCTCGACGCGTTGTACACGCGGTCGTTCGGCGGCTGAGCCGCGGATCTAACCTTGATGAGACAAAGGACGTCAACGCGAAGACGCGAAGACGCGAAGGGTTACCGAGGAGTCTGCACCCGGCCGGCTCTTTCCCAATCCGCATCCGCGATGTGGTTCCGGGAACGCTCGCTCCACCGCTGCGCTCCTCTGGTCTTCGCGCCTTCGCGCCTTCGCGCCTTCGCGTTGATCTTTTTCTGTCACATCAAGGTTAAGTCGTGGAAGTGCTGACGATCGTCGAGTAGAAGGGCACATGCGCCACACGCTGGCTAGCCAGCAAGCGTTCGCTGTCCTTGCTCGCGGCTGACCGCCAGGCATCGACAGGCAGGTCTTGCCTTCTCTAGGGAGGCCATCCATTTAGTCGCTGACGATGCGGCAGTCGGCGCACCGGCACCTCAACCGACGAGGATCTCCTGACCGTCTCGTCACGAAGTCGTCGATGGCGGTGGGTCGAACCCTAGTCGTGCTCTCAGTGTGTGCGTCGCTCAATCTGAACGGTTGCAGCGGAGAGCCGCCGCCCATTCCGGACGGCGCGACAGCGGACCGCGTCCTCATCGAAAAGGCGGCGCGCCGCCTCACGTTGTACGCTGGCGGGGCGCCGCTGAAATCGTACGAGGTCGCGCTGGGCCGCAATCCGGAGGGGCCGAAGGTGCAGGAGGGCGACAACCGAACGCCCGAAGGCACTTACTCCATCGACGGGCGCAAGGCTGAGAGCGCCTACCACCGTGCGCTGCATGTGTCCTATCCGAACGCCCGCGATCGCGAACGCGCGGAACAGATGAGTGTCGCGCCCGGCGGCGACATCATGATCCACGGCATCCGCAACGGGATCGGTTGGGTCGGCCCGCTGCACCGTGTCCTGGATTGGACGCGCGGCTGCGTCGCGGTCACCGATGCAGAGATCGAGGAGATCTGGCGCGTGGTGCCCGATGGGACCTCGGTTGAGATTCGACCCTGACATGTCCACTGCGCTTCGATCCCGCGCTGCGGGATCCGCCGTGCGGTTGGGCCAGATGAGGCGAGCCGCGAGGCTGGCGCCGCTGGCCGTCGTCCTGCTCATCGCAGGCTGCGGAAACGATGGCAGCGACGGCGGGATCGAGATCCATGGCGACATCGGCCGGCGGGACGTTGCGGGCATCGTGCGGCTGCTCAAGGCCGACGAACCGACCTACCCGGTTCTCACGATCTATGCGCAATCGTTCCCTTCGGTGACCGTGTGGGCCGGTTGGATCTGCGGCAATGTCTGCGGGGTCTTTCACGTCTACAAACTCGCGCTGGTCGACGGCGCGTGGGTGATCCGCACCCGCGAGGATTGGATCTCGTGACGGAGGGGCACCGCGCAGGGGGCAGCGCCCAAAGCGCGCGGCGCCTGGTCGCTCCCGGCAGGGGCCAACGGTAGTGGCTCAGTTTGAGGCTCAGGTCAGCCTCGCCGTGAGTCACGCTGCCGGCGAGTGGCAGCGTGGTGGAGGGCGCCGGTCCCTCGGCGCCGTGCTGAAC
>JBOHWA010000277.1:0-2190 GCA_050735855.1 Binatia bacterium | reverse complement strand
GCGCCCGCGCGGGTTGGCCTCACTGCCAGCGAGATCCCAGCCTGGTGGAGGGCGCCGGTCCCTCGGCGCCGTGCTGAACCCAACCGCGGTGCGCGCGGCGAGCACGGCGCCGAGGGACCGGCGCCCTCCACCAGGCTGGGATCTCGCTGGCAGTGAGGCAAACCCGCGCGGGCGCAGGACGGTGCCGAGACGGCAGTACACGAGGGTGTGCGCCGGATTCAAACTGACCCATTGCGCCGCGAGCGCCCTACGCGATCGAGCGCTGCGGCGCGTCGGCGAGGGTCTGATCGAGGAAGCGGTCGCGCACCTCCGGCGGCGGCAGTTGGCAGCGGTCGAAGCGACCGAAGACGCGGTAGCGGTTGCGCACCAGGACCGCGTAGCCGGCGTCGCGCAACCCGCGCGGCAGCGCCCGCGCCAGCCCGGCGAGACGCCAGACCCCGCCGAGCAGCGCCACCGCGGTCAGCGCCGCATCGGATTTCTCCAGCAGACGTTCGCCCGGGCCGCCCGGATCGAGCAGCAGGAACATCGTGTCCAGGTCGGTCGCCTCGCGCCCGTGCGCCGCCAGGGCGGCACGGGCGAAGTCGCTCTGCAGGGCGGCGAAGCGGAAGCGCCGCTGGCGGTCGCGCGCCAGCAGGAAGCGCAGGGTGCGCTGACAGAGACCGCAGACGCCGTCGTAGAACACGATCGGCGCGCCGGCCGCACTGGCCGCCGGGATCGACATTACACCCCCTGCCTACATGAGGGCGGCGGGGGGCTCAACTCGGGAGTACCCAAGCAGGGGGTGTTCCGTGCTATAAGCCGCCCATGGCGAGGGGCGACGAACCGAGAGACAGGCACCGCGGCCCGGCCGCTGGCGGCGCACCAGCCGCCACGTCCTTCGCCGGGACGATCATGGCGCTGATCGCCAAGGCGATGCTGTTCGACGACGACGACGAGAAGAAGCCGGACGAGGAGCCCGAATAGCGGGCGCGAACACCCCGCCGCGTGCTTCGACAAGCTCAGCACGAACGGTGAACCGCCCGTGCTTCTCGACGCGCAGCACGAACGGTGAATCGCTCGTGCTGCGACAGGCGCAGCACGAACGGTTCACGTTCGCTCGCGGTTCCCAAGGATTTGCTGATCGCTCACCTTGGCGGTCGCCCCGAGTTCGGTTCGCCCTGAGCCTGTCGAAGGGCGTGCCCGCGACAACGCCGAGTGATCTGGACTCACTCGCGGGCCTCTGCCCTAATGAGGCGATGCGGGGCGCGATCGGGGCACTGCTGGTGCTGGTCGGCCTGCTGCCTGGCGCCGCCGGTGCGGTGGACAATGTCTGGAGTGCCACGGGGCCGACCGGTGGGCAGGTCACGGCGCTGGCTGTCGGCGGGGGGACCCCGCCGCTGGTCTTCGCCGGCACCGCCGGCGGCGGCGTGCTGCGCAGCAGCAACGGCGGCGCCAGCTGGACCGGGGCGACGCGCGGGTTGGCCAACCCAGCGGTGCTGGCGGTCGCCATCGACGCGCTCACGCTGCCGATCGTCTACGCCGGCACCGACGGCAGCGGCGTGTTCAAGAGCAGCGACGGTGGCGTCACCTGGCAGCCCGCCAACGGCCCCGCCGGTTCGACGTTGGCCGCGGCCAGCGTCGGCGCGCTGGCGGTCGATCCAGTCGATCGGCAGACGCTCTACGCCGCGACGCTGGGCGGCGGCGTCTGGCGCAGTACCGACGGCGCCGCCACCTGGACGGCGCGCAACAACGGCCTGACCAGCTTCCTGGTGCGCGCGCTGGCGATCGATCCGCAGACGCCGCAGACGCTCTACGCCGGGACGGTCGACGGTATCTTCAAGAGCACCGACGCCGGTACCGCGTGGACCGCCGCCAACACCGGCTTGAGCGACAGCTTCGTCACCATGCTGGCGATCGACCCAGCGTCGCCGCAGATCCTCTACGCCGCCACCGCCGGCGGCGTGTTCCAGTCGACCGATGGGGCCGCGGGGTGGAGCCCCGCCAGCGACGGGCTGGGGGGGACGCTGGTCTTCGCGCTCGCCATCCATCCGACGACGCCGCAGACGCTCTATGCCGCGACCGACGCCGGTGTCTTCACGACCACCAACGGCGGCGGCGACTGGGCCCCGGCCGGCGCCGGTCTGCCAGCCGATCGCGCCGTCGAGGCCCTGGCGCTGGCGCCCGCTGCGCCGGCGCGGCTCTTCGCCGGGC
>JBOHWA010000276.1:0-2169 GCA_050735855.1 Binatia bacterium | reverse complement strand
GCCACCGGCGTCGCGGCGTGACCAGGCGCTAGCCGATCATCGCCGACGTCGGGGCGCTGTCGCCGGGGTGGGGGGCGCGGCGTCGTGGGCGAGCAGCGCGCTGCGCGCCAGGTCGAGCACGGTGCGCTTCCACGCGGCGCGATCGTACGCCGGGCGGTCGAGCAGCGCCGCCTGATACGGGCGCGCCGCCAGGCCGTGGTAGAGGATCGCGCCGGTCAGCGCGATCTGGAAGCGGAAGCGGTCGACCTGGCGGAACTCGCCGGCGCGCTGCCCCGACTCGATGAAGGCGTCGATGCGCCGGTAGATCTCCGCGGCGCCGCGCCGCATCTCCGGATCCATCGCTTCGGAGCGCTCCATCAACTCGCGGAAGAGCAACGGCACGACGTGCGGATCGCTGGCGACCAGATCGACGTAGCCGCTGACGAACGCCTCCAGCCGCTCGGCGAAAGGGGTCGTGCCCTCGAGCCGCGCCGCCACCTCGCCGAGGCGGGCGAAGATGTTGCCCAGCACGGCGTTGTACAGCGCGTCCTTGCTGGCGAAGTGCTTGAAGAGCGACGGGGCGCGGATGCCGACCTGGGCGGCGATCTCGCGCAGGCCGACGCCGCGATAGCCGGCGCGCGCGAACAGCGCTTCGGCGACGCGCAGCACCTGATCGCGGCGCGCCTCGGGCTCGTTCCTCACCCCTGCCTGCGCCCTGGCCATGAATGTCGCTCGGCTAACACGTGTTAGCCGAGCCTGTCAACGCGTTGCCCCGGCAGTCTGGCTCGACTATCTAGTCGCGATGCGCGTGCTCTACATCGATGCGTTCTCGGGCATCAGCGGCGACATGACGGTCGGCGCGTTGCTCGGGCTGGGCCAGCCGCTCGGGATGGATCTCGAGCGCCTGCGCCGCGAGCTGGCCGTGCTGCCCGTGCACGGCTACACGCTGCGCGCCGCCGAGCGCCGCGTGCACGGCATTACGGCGGTCAAGTTCGATGTGGACCTCGACGCCGAGCACCGGCACGACGCCGGCCATGCGGAGCATCATCACCACGGGGTGGCGCATCATCACCACGGCGCCTCGTACGGCGAGATCCGGACGATGCTCGAGGGGAGCCGACTGGAGGCGCGCGCCAAAGCGCTGGCGCTGGCGATCTTCGCGCGCCTGGCGGCGGCGGAGGGCGCGGTGCACGGCGTCGCGGCGGACGCGGTGACCTTCCACGAGGTCGGGGCGGTCGACTCGATCGTCGATATCGTCGGCACCGCGATCGGCCTGGCGGCGCTGGACATCGGCGACGTCTACGTCTCGGCGCTGCCGCTCGGCTCGGGCACGGTCCGCTCGCAACATGGGATGCTGCCGGTGCCGGCGCCCGCGACGGCCGAGCTGCTGCGCGGGTTCCCGGTGCGCCTCGGCGATGGCGTCGGCGAGCTGGTGACGCCGACCGGCGCGGCGATCGTCGCCGCCCTGGCGCAACCCGGTGCGCCACGGCCGGCGATGCAGGTCGAGGCGATCGGCTACGGGGCCGGCACGCGCGTGCTCGCCGACCGGCCCAACCTGCTGCGCCTGCTCGCCGGGCGGGCCGCGGCGGCGAGCGAGCGGGACGCCCTGGTCGAGCTCTCGACCAACATCGACGACAGCAACCCCGAGCTCTACGAGCACGTCATGGAGCAGCTCTTCGCCGCCGGCGCGCGCGATGTCTGGCTGACGCCGGCGCAGATGAAGAAGAACCGTCCCGGGACGGTGCTGCACGCGCTGGCGGAGCCGGCGGCGCGCGACATCCTGGCGGCGATCGTCCTGCGCGAGACGTCGGCGATCGGCGTCCGCTTTCACGCGGTCGAGCGCCTGATGTCGGTGCGCGAGCAGGTGTCGGTCGACACTGGCTACGGCCCGGTGCTGGTGAAGATCTCGCGCGCCCCCGACGGCACCGACAACCTGGCGCCCGAGTACGACGACTGCCGCCGCATCGCACGCGAACAGCGCGTCGCCCTCAAGCTGGTTTACCAAGCGGCGATCGCGGGCGCGCTGCGCCGCTGACCCTGCTCGACCTGAACACCCCACCGGGGCGCGAGCCCGGCCTGGCGCCGGGGGTGGGGCAGGGTGCCCGTGGCGAGCCCGGACTGGCGCCGGGGGTGGGCAGGGTGCCCGTGGCGAGCCCGGACTGGAGGGCGCCGGGCCCTCGGCGCCGGGGG
>JBOHWA010000275.1:0-3224 GCA_050735855.1 Binatia bacterium | reverse complement strand
ATCGGGGACAGGTTCACGGGGCGGCGCGCCCACCGCGGGGATGAGAGTGCGGGGGCCGCTGCGCAGGACGGGGCATGGCAGTACGTCGAGGGCTGGTTGCGCTCGCCATCGGGCTCGCGCTCGGGCGAGCGGCAGGCGCGGTGGAATACCGCGGCATCGAGTTCCCGCAGGGTTCGGCCAGCTTCGCTGACGCGGTCATCAGCTACGATCCGTATTTCCACGGGGGTCCGGCGCCGACCGATCCGAAGTTCACCAACCCAACCGCGGCGCTGGGCGTGCCGGACTTCGCCGGCGGCTTCGACGGCACGGGCGCCGTGGCGATCGGCCGCGGCGGCCTGCTGGCGCTGCGCTTCACCGACAACGTCGTCATCAATTCGGGCAACGGGCAGACCGATCTCGCCGTCTTCGAGGTGGGCCAGGACGAGACCTATTTCGTCGCCCTGCGCCCGGCCAATCAAACGACGCGCAATGCGCTGACCGCCGTCGGCTGCCCGGTCACGAGCCAGTTCTGCCCGCTCGGCGGCAGCTACAACGGCCAGAGCGAGATCGACATCGATGCCAGCTTCCCCGGCTTCGGCGCCGGGCAGCTGCGCTTCGACGGCGTGCGCATCCTCGACGACTGGGACACCGGTCACAACCACGGCGACCAGGTCGGGCCCGACATCGATGCCGTCGGCGGTATGCAGGCGGGGAGCATCGTCTGCGGCGACGGGCGGGTCGAAGGCAACGAGACCTGCGACGACGCGGCGCTGATCGGCGGCGATGGGTGTGCCGGCAACTGTCGTGTCGAGACCTGTTGGATCTGCAGCGGCGAGCCGTCGGCGTGCCAGATCGCCCCCGGCGCTGCGTGCGAGGACGGCGAGCCCTGCACCGCCGGCGACACCTGCAACGCCGGCGCGCTCTGTGTGCCGGGTCCGCCACCGAGCTGTAGCGATGCGAACGTCTGCACGAACGATGTCTGCGTGCTCGGCGAGGGCTGTACCCACACCAACAACACCGTCCCATGCGACGACGACAGCACGTGCTCGGTCAACGACGTGTGCGCCGCCGGCCTGTGCCGCGGCCAGCCGGTCGAGCTGAGCGGCTGCCGCCAGCCGACCGATGGCTCGCAACTGCGCGTGCGCAACCGCGACGATGACGACTACGACTTTCTGGTGTGGAAATGGCCGAAGGGTGAGGCGACGACGCGCGAGGCCTTCGGCGACCCGCTGCTCGCCAGCGGCGACTACGAGCTCTGCGTCTTCACCGGTGCGCCGGCGCAGCGCGCCCTGCGCATCGCTGCGCGGGTGCCGAAGAGCAGCCAGTGCGGCGCCCGCCCGTGTTGGAGCCTCAAGGGCGAGAAGGGCTACCAGTACAAGAACCCCGCCGCGCCGTTCGGCATCAAGCACGTGATCTTCAAGTCCGGTGCCGACGGCGAGGCCAAGGTGGTGGTGAAGGGCAACGGCCCGGGGCTGGATCTGCCCGGCAGCCTCAACCTCGCCCTCCCGGTGCGCGTCCAGATGAAGGACAGCACCACCGGCGAGTGCTGGGAGGGCACCTACGGCGCGCCGGTGCAGAGCGACGAGACGCGCTTCAAGGCGAAGCAGTAGCGGCGCCGACCGCCCCCATGTCCAGCGCACCGGGGGCGAGCGTGCTGTAGGCGGTCATGGTGCGCGGATCGACCACCGTATCGGCCGTGCCGTGCAGCTTCGGCCGCGCGTAGAGCAGCTGCAGCGCGCGCGGGTGCGACAGGCTGAGGTAGCGATCGCCATAGAGGCGCACCAGGGCGTCGCGCACCACCGGACCGTGCCGGCCGCTGACGGTCGGGAAGATGTGGTGCTCGACGTGATAGCCGAACTGGAAATGCAGCCGCTCGAGCCAGCCCGGGTTGCGCACCGACAGCGAGTTGACCAGCGGGTCGTTCACCGCGGTGAGCGAGTTCAGGAAGTGGTTGGTGGCGATGTAGGACATCGCCACCAGGTTGGCCACCACGACGGGCACGGCGTAGACGAAGAGGAAGTTCCCGGCGCCGATGGCGAAGAAGACGGCGCTCCAGAAGGCGAACATGGCGGCGGTCTCGGTGTACACGGCGCGGCGTGAGACGCGGCGGTAGTAGTCGTCGCGGTGGCTGTGGTTGATCAGCACCGCCAAGGAGTGGAACGAGAAGGTGAACAGCAGGAACACCGCGCTGCGCTTGTGGCCCGAGCCGGGCGCGAAGCGCTCGAGCGCGCGGTCGCCGGCGCTGGTGTGCCAGGAGCCCAGCGTGCCGAGGCCGTCGGGGTCGGCGGCCGGGTCACCGGTGTTGCCGTGGTGCGCCTGGTTGTGCCAGGCGGTCCAGAGGGTGGGCGACAAGCAGAAGAGGCCGAGGCCGAAATAGCCGATCAGCCGTTCGAACAGGCGGCTGCGGACCACCGCATGGTGCAGCGTCTCGTGCGCCAGGAAGGCCAGGCACGCCCAACTGTGGCCGGCGACGATCGCGGCGGCGAGGCTGATGTACCAGGGCGGCGCCGCGGCGACGATGTACACCGCCAGGCCGAGGATGATCGCCAGGTGTACAGGGAGCGCCATGGCGCGGCGCGGGATGGGCTCGAAGATCGCGACCGGCAGATGCGGGCGCACCTCGCGGGCATACTGCTGCACGGTCATGCGCTCGAAGCGGCTGGCGTCTGTCGCGGTCATCGATTCAACCCCCACGCATGCCACGCTATCAGAGCGCCTGTCACTGGACGGTCACGGGCGGGTCACGATTCCCCTCCGGCCGGCGCCGGCCGGCGCCGGCCACTTCGCTTGCGCGATCAAGTCGGATAGACGGGAGCCGTGGGACTTGTCACCTCTTTTTTCCGTAGCGATGCCATGCGGCGCTGCGGCAAGTGGTTCGAGCGACGCTCGAAGCGCGGGCTCGAGGCGGCGCTCGACACCGTCTGGCCGGCGGCCGCGAACGGCACCCTGACGGGTGCCGAGGCGGCCCGCAAGGTCCTACTCGTCCAACCGAATTTTCGTATCGGCAACACCATCCTCGCCACCGCCCTGGTGCTGGCGATGCGCGCCCGCTTCCCGCACGCGCGCCTGGAGTACCTGGCGGCGGACAGCACCGCGGTGCTGCTCGCCGGTCTGCCGATCGACCGCGTGCACTGCGTGTCGCGCAGCTTCCTGTACGCCCCGTGGCGCTTCGTCGCGCTCTTCTCGCGCCTGCGCCGGCAGCGCTTCGATGTCGCGGTCGACGGCGCCATGGGCTCCTACTCGGG